>DZAZ01000076.1 GCA_022729755.1 Helicobacter cetorum
CTGCCAATTCAACCAGTGTCAAATTCTCAGGATTATCGTGAATTTCCTTCCTAATAACATAACTGATGTTACGATAAGTTAAATTAATGAATTTATGGGTAATAGTCCTATTAAGGCAAAGTTGATTTATAAGCATAAATTATTAAAAATCAATTATATCGATTTCTAGGCACTTTTGTTTTTTTATGATAAAAACAAAAATATTTTTCAACTATGACTAACATAGCCCTTTTATGGGTTTTTAGTGCCCATAAGCCTATCTTATCGTAACATCAGTAACATAAGTAGTTTTAGCTGTTGGATGATATAATAGCATCTGTAAGTCTCCCTTTTTTTAATAATTCTTTGTAATAATTTACTGTTTCAGTCGGTAAAATATTTGTGATATTATAGCAGGGGATGTGACACAAAATTCATCTCACGACCTAAAGAGGTCGGAGTTTTCTTTTGCGAGATGGGATAAAAACTTCAAATACCCCATTAATTAACCAACTATTAAGAGAAATTAATGTTAAATACCCACTTAATTTTTTAATTTAATATTAGGAAAAATAATGATTCCATTTAGTGATGAAGATTTAAAACCAGCAGTAGAAAATATATTAGAAACAAAAGTGAAACCATCTTTAGCATTAGATGGTGGAGGAATAAAGTTAATTGAAATAAAAGATGCAAAAGTTTATGTTGAGCTTGAAGGTGCTTGTATTGGGTGTGCAAGTAGTACAAATACTATAAAATATGTAGTAGAAAAAACTTTAAAAAGTTTTATCCACCCTGAAATTGAAGTAATTCACCTAATTAAGTAAATTTTTAGGATAAATAATTTGAGCAATTTAAATTTATTAAATGATTTTAAAGACCCAAAAAAGATAAAAGTACTAGCCAAAGAGATAGAAAAAGTCGCATCAAAAATCGATAGAATTGTCCATATTATGGAAGTTTGTGGCGGACATACTCATACAATTATGAAATATGGATTAAATCAAATTGTGCCTAAAAATATCAATTTTATCCACGGTCCTGGTTGTCCTGTTTGTGTTATGCCAAAAGAACAAATCGATAAAGCTATTGTTTTAGCTAAAGAGAAAGATGTGATTTTAACGACACTTGGCGATATGATGAAAGTTGTTGGAAGCACTCAAACTTTAGCCCAAGTTCGAGCAAATGGGGCTGATGTGAGGTTTTTATACTCTCCGATGGATATTATAGAAATTGCAAAAAAAAATCCTGACAAAAAAGTTATCTATTTTGCGATTGGTTTTGAAACTACAACTCCGATGAGCTCAGCTCTTATCAAAAAAACCCTAAGCGAAAAAATAACTAATTTATACTTTTTTATCAATCATATTACAGTTCCTGAACCGATGGAAGCACTACTAAATGATGAGCGATGTAAAATTGATGCTTTTATTGGTCCATCTCACGTGAGTGTAATAAGTGGAAGCAAAATTTATAAAATTTTTGCGACAAAGTATCATAAACCCGTAGTTGTGAGTGGATTTGAGCCAGTTGATGTTTTGAGTGGAGTTTTGATGATACTTAATCAAATTGCACAAAATAAAAGTGAGCTTGAGAATGAATATAGTCGAAGTGTAAGTTATGAGGGCAATCTTTTGGCTCAAAAATTGATTGAAGAATTTTTTGAAAAAAGAGATTTTAAATGGCGAGGACTTGGAATTATTAAAAATAGTGGTTGGAAGCTTAAAGATGAGTATAAAAATTTAGATGCTGAAGTGATTTATAAAGATATTTTGCCAACTAATGAAGTTAAAGATAATAAAGCTTGTATTTGTGGGGATATTTTAAAAGGAATTGCAAAGCCAAATGAGTGCAAAGTTTTTGGTACACTTTGTACTCCAATAAATCCAATTGGAAGTTGTATGGTGAGTAGCGAGGGGGCTTGTAGTGCTTATTACAAATATTTAATCTCTTGATAAATTTTAAATGGCTATTTTGTGGTAGTTTTAAAAAATGTTTAATGATTTTTGGATATAATAAAATCGATTTATAATATAAATCAAATATAGTAAAAGGAGATTTTATGAAAAAATTAGCAAGTTTACTTTTAGCAGTTTTTTTAGGTGTTAGTTTTATGGCTACTTCAGCTATGGCAGACCCAGCAAAAGGACAAAAATTATATCTTAAATATATGAAAGATATAATTGGAATGAATGGTGCAAAATTTGCAGCTAAACATACTCAAGAAGAGTGGACAGCACTATTTGATAAAGATGGTGAAGGTTTCAAAAAAGAGTTTGGTACAAGCGATAAAGCAAAAAAATTCTTTGAAGGTGAAAAATTCAAAACTATGTTACCTGATTTAAAAGACTTTGCAGTTGAGTATGCAAGTGATTCAGGAAATGTTCCATCTTGTTAATTCGTTAAGTTAATTAATATGGAGTTTTTTCTCCATATTTTTTTTCTCTACTTTAGCACTCCAACTTCAACTCAAATTTAACTTTGTTTTAATTCTATTTATATATATTTACCATTGTAAAATATTTATAAAAGGAGTTTTGTATGGCTTTCATATCTTATAAAACTAAGAGGTATGTAACTTTTTTAATCATTACTATTGTTTCGCTTGTACTTCCATTTATTAGAATTGATGGAAATCATATCTTTTTATTATCTTTTGACCATAAACAATTGCATTTATTAGGTGTTGCATTTGATATGCAAGAGCTTTATTTAATGCCATTTATTTTAATATTGCTATTTTTAGGAATATTTTTTATCACAACTTTAGGTGGTAGAGTCTGGTGTGGTTGGGGTTGTCCTAAAACAATCTTTAGAGTAATTTATAGAGACTTTATAGAAACAAAATTACTTGGACTTAGAAAAAATGAGAATAATAAACAGATTGAACCAGATATGTCTAAATCTCAAAATAAAGTTAAAAAGGCAGTTGCAATTTTAATTTGGTCGCTTTTAGCATTAACGGCCTCTTCAAACTTTATGTGGTATTTTATTCCTCCTGAAGACTTTTTTGTTTATATTCAAAATCCAGCTGAACACTCTACACTTTTTATCTTTTTAGCAGTTTTATTTGGCTTTTTAATGTATGATGCTATTTGGCTAAAAGAGGATTTTTGTGTTTATGTTTGCCCATATTCGCGGGTTCAATCAGTTATGTATGATGATGATACAATTATGGCTATTTATGACCCAAATAGAGGTGGAGTAGTTTATAATGAAGCTGGATATAAACTCAATAAAAAGCCACCTATTGGTGAGTGTACTGGATGTGAAAGTTGTGTTAGAGTTTGTCCAACTCACATTGACATTAGAAAAGGCTTACAACTTGAGTGTATAAATTGTCTTGAGTGTGTTGATGCTTGTACCAAAGTTATGGGTGCATTAGACAAAGAGAGTTTAGTTAAGTGGAGTAGTGATTATGAGATAACATCTAAAAATAAAACAAGATATTTTAGATTTAGAACAATCGGATATATGGTAGTTTTAACGGGAGTTTTCATCGCTTTAATTGCAATGAGTACCACAAAGGAGCATATGCTACTTAATATTAATAAAACAACTGAACTTTATAATATTAAAAAAGATGGAGCGGTTGATAACTCATATGTATTTTTGTTTCAAAATACCGATAGTAAAGCCCATAAATACTACTTTGAAGTTGAAGCAAATGAGGATATAAAAATCACTAGACCAAGTGAGCCTTTTAAACTAGAAGCTGGAAGTAAAACTAAAAAAATCGTGATACTTGAAACTACTAAAGAGTTAGTTAAAGATGAGCGAAAAGATACACCAATCCCAATTACAATAAAAGCTTATGCAATTGATGAGCCTGAAAGAATTGTAGTAAAAAGAGATAGTGTATTTGTCTATCCTAGATATGATATTTTACAAAGCAAAAAAACAGAGAAATAAAGAGGCTAAAAATGAAAAAAGTCTTAGTTTTAGGTGGAGGAATAGCTGGAGTTGAAGCTTGTATATCCCTTAAAAAAGAGGGTTTTGATGTTAGTTTAGTTTCAAATAGAGATTATCTTTATATTTATCCAATCTCTATTTGGATACCTTTAAGAAAAATTAAACCTGAAGATGTAAAATTATCCCTAAAAGAACTTAGTGAAATTCATAAATTTGAGCTTATAATCGATGAGGTAATAAAAATCGAAGCGATAAATAAAAAAATATTTTTAGCTAGTAGTGAGTTGAATTATGATTATTTAGTCATAGCTTTAGGAGTTGATAAAATGAAACCTAAAGGCAATGAAAATTACTTGTCTATTTGTTCGGCACCTGAAGAAGCCATCGGAATTAGAACTCAAATTGATGAACTTTTAAAGAAAAAGCGAGGCAAAATAACAATAGGTTTTGGAGGAAATCCAAACGATACAACGGCAATAAGAGGTGGACCTGCATTTGAGTTTATCTTTAATATTCATAATCTTTTAAAAGAGAGAGGAATTAGGCAAAATTTTGAACTTACTTTTTTTGCACCAATGCAAAATGCGGGAGCAAAAATGGGTGAAAAAGCCGTTAAAATGATGGATACTTTTTTTACTAAACTTGACATCAAAAAGTGTTTTGGCAAAAAAATAAAAGAGTTCAAGCCAAATAGTATAATTTTTGAAGATGATAGTTTGCTAGATAGTGATTTAATAGTTTTTATTGCACCAACAAGTGGACATTTAGTGCTAAAAAATTCCGATTTGCCACTTAGCGAAGTTGGGTTTGTAAAGATTAATGATTATTGTCAAGTTGAGGGTTTTAACGATGTATTTGCAATTGGTGATGTGGCTTATATTAATGGACCTGAATGGAGAGCAAAACAAGGACATATTGCCGAAGTAATGGCTAAAAATACAGCTTATAATATAAAATCACTAGAGATAAAGAGAAGTAAATTAAAAAGTTATATTAATCATATAAATATTTTATGTTTAATGGATAGTGGCGATGGTGGAGCTTTAATTTATAGAGATACTAAACGAGCATTTATAATACCACTTCCTATAATTGGGCATTGGTTAAAACAAGGTTGGGGAAAATATTATAAATTTTCAAAAAAGTTTAAATTAATTTGAATGCAATCTTTTAAACTTTTTGATAAACTGTTGATTTTACCATTTTATATTTATCAGTTATGCTAAAAAGAGTTTCAGAATGTCCCGTAATTAATAAACCATCACTTTTTAAAAGTTTAGCCATATTTTCCACAATTTCCTTCTTTTTTGAATTATCAAAATATATTAAAACATTTCTTAAAAAAATAATGTCAAAAAGTCCAACTTTTGGAAAATCATTATTTAAATTTATTTGCATAAAAGTAATATTCTCTTTCATTGTATCCTTAACCTTAAAAAAACCTTCAAATTTATTTTCACCTTTGAGACAATATTTTTTTAAAAAATTATGTGGAATATGTTTTGCAAAATCTATCGGATAAACTCCCTCTTTTGCATAATTTAAAACATCTGAATCAATATCTGAAGCTAGTATTTCCCACTTTGAGTGTAAATTTTCTCTTAACACCATCGCAATACTATATGGTTCAGCACCTCTTGAACAAGCCGCACTCCAAATCCTAAAAGGCTCATTTACATTTTTTTGAATACGATTTTTTAAAAATTCAAAATGAGGCTTTTCCCTAAAAAAGCTAGTCTCATTTGTCGTTACCAAATTAATCATGGCTTGAAACTCTTCTTTATCTCGCAAAACTAAATTGTAATATTCAGTGTAACTTTTAAGATTATAAAAAGTAAGTCTCTTTGAAAGACGGCTCATCAAGAGTGATTTTTTTTTATCACTCATTGATATTCCGATTTTTTCATAAACTAATTTTTGAAATTTTGCAAATTCAATATCGCTTAAACTTATCATCACTTTAACTCTCAAAACGACTTAAAGTGTTCATTATCGTGGCTATTCAATTTTTTTGGCGAAACTAACTTTTTAGGTGCCTCTTTTTTTGGTGTTTCTTTTTTCGGCACTTGTTTTATCTGTGAAGTTCCATTTATTTTAAAAAACGAAACTAAATCAGCCAAATTATCAGCCTGATTACTCATCTCAACACTTGCCGCTGCTAACTCTTCACTTGAACTTGCATTTTGTTGAGTTACACTATCAAGTTGTATCATTGCTGTATTGATTTGTCCAACACCCTCGCTTTGTTCTGCACTTGCATCAGTTATTTCACCGATTAACTCTGAAGTTTTTTTGATTTCAGGGACAATTTCTTTTAGAAGTTCTCCAGCTTTTTCAGAAATTTTTACACTTTTAACTGCAAGTTCGCCTATCTCTTTTGAAGCTAATTGACTTCGTTCAGCTAACTTTCGTACTTCAATCGCCACAACTGCAAAACCTTTACCGTGTTCACCAGCACGTGCTGCTTCAATTGCTGCATTTAATGCTAATAAATTTGTTTGATAAGCGATATCTTCGATGATTGAAATTTTTTCAGATATTTGTTTCATCGCATCAACTGTTTGATTTACGGCACTACCACCCTCTTCAGTTTTAACTGCTGTTTGGGTTGCTATTTCATTTGTATTTTTAGAGTTTTGAGCATTTTGATTGATACTTGCACTCATTTGCTCCACTGCTGCGGTAGTTTCCTCTAGGCTTGAAGCTTGTTCGGTTGCACTTTCAGATAAGCTTTGAGCTGTAATTGAGACTTGTTCAGTGCTTGTTTTGATTTGTTCAGTTGAATTAATTATATTTTGTATAATATTTTCCAAATTTGAAGCCATTTCGCCCATCGCCGCTTTTAGTTGACCCGTCTCTTCAGTTGTATCAGCAACTATTTTTACCGATAAATCGCCTTCTGCCAATCTCCTAATGATAACTATTAATTCATTTACAGGGTTAGTAATAGAATTGGTAACGAAAAAGGCTATCGCAATGCCAAGCAATATAGCTAGTATAAGAATACCGATGACCATCTTCATCGCTTCATCATAAATCACATCGCCCTCGTTACTAGCAGCATTTCCGCCATCGACATTAAGCTTTATCAACGAAAGCAAGTTGTTTGAGAAATCATCATAAACAGTTCTAGCTTCTCGTATAGCAGCTTTGGCTTCGTCAGTTTTATTTTCACTAGATAGGGCTAAGAATTTTTCGTGCAACTGCATATAAGCATCGAATTTTTTAGAAAACTCCTCATATAATGCTTTTTCTTCGGGAGATGAGATGAGTTTTTCGTATTCTGCACACTGTTTCTTAATCTTCGCCATAACGGTATCCATATCTTTTTCCGCTTTTTTCATGTTTTCTGGAAGTAGAGATACCATATGTTCATACTCATAAATACGATATTCAGCAGTGGCTCCATTAATCTCCTCTATCGCTACGATGCTAGGCATCCAGTTATTAGCAATCTCTGTTGATTGGTCATTGACCACGCCCATTCTTTGGAGTGAAAATATTCCCAAAATTAACATCAATAACAATACGATACCAAAGCCCGTCCCGAGCTTCGCTCCAATTTTCATATTTTTAAACATTTTAATCCTTTTTTTTATTTACTAAATGCCAAAATCGAGCTATAAAGCTCTTTTAAGTCAATTTTATTTATTACATAAGATGCTCCAAGTTCAGTCGCTTTTGTTTTTAAAACTCCACTTGCCATATTTGTATTTACGATAATTGGTACCTCCTTTGTTTTGGGATTAGCCCGAAGCTCACTTAAAAGTTTTAAACCATCAATCACTGGCATTTCAATATCAGTTATGATAACTCCCACATCTTCTAAACCAATCTCCTCTAATCTATCAAGTAACTCTTTGCCATTTGAAAAAATTTCAAAATTTAACTCCATATCATCAAAAAAGTTTTTTATGATTTTTTGGACTATTTTGCTATCATCTGCAAAAAGTATCTTTTTATCAATCTTAACTTTATCTTCTTTTTTGAAATTTCTATTCTCAATCATATCAGGGAAAATATCAAGTAAAAGTTTATCCCCATCAAAAATCAAACAAAGCTTTTTTTCTCGCTTTATATCAATTTCGCAAATGTGTAACACTTTTTCATCTTGATTTGAATTATTAAAAAGTTTATCACTCTCAATACTCATAATAGAGATAACATTTTGAATAAGTAGCCCTATATCTTTGCCTCCATATTGACATAACATAAGCAATTCATAATCGCTATCTTTACTATCTTTTCCCATCCATTTATCAAAATTGATAATAGTTACCATTTTATCTCTAATCTTTGAAACCCCAACAACTGCCGAACTTTGATTGGAACTTTTAGCCACACTTAACTCTTTATAAATCAAAAGCCCTTCAACTTTTGCCACATTTATGGCATATACTTCATCAGAAATATTGCTAAAAATCACATATTGAGAAGAGATATCAGCATTACTGCTAACAAGCTTTTCTAACTCATCATCAACACTACTAGATAAATTATTTTCCATTTAAAACCTCCTTTTAAGCTCTTGTGCAATGGAAATCTCTTCAATTGCCAAAACTTCATCAGCATTAATAATAGTTATAAATTTATCATCAATTTTAGCCATTTTTTTGATAAACTCTTTTCTGATTTTTGTCCCAAAAATAGGACTATTTTCTATATTTTTTATCTCAATATCAACTACTTGATTGACACTATCAACCAAAAGCCCAATATTAAAAATCTCTTCATTAATGCTAACTTCAGTAATAATAATACTTGTCCGTTTTGTTATTTCGCTTTTGCCAATTCCTAGCCTATTTGCTAAATCAATTACCGAAATTACATTGCCTCTAATGTTTGTAACTCCTAGTAAAAACTCTTGCATTAATGGGACTTTTGTAATGATGATATACTCTATTATCTCTTTTACATACAAAACTTCCATCCCAAAAACTTCACCCTTTAGATAAAAAGTTAGATATTGACTATCTTTCATATTTTCTATTTTCACTCTTCACTCTTTAGTTTTGATTTGTATTTATATGTTGCATCAATGCAGGAACATCTAAAATTAAGGCAACTTCACCGCTTCCCAAAATTGTAGCTCCACTAATGCCTTTTAAATTTTTAAAAATTTTGCCAAGCGGTTTGATTACAGTTTGAAATTCACCCAAAAGTGTATCAACTAAAAGCCCAACTTTATAGCCTCCAAATTGAGTGACAATGATATTTTCTCGCTTAATTTCACTATCATTCTCTTCAAAAAATTCTCTAATTGGAAGTAGCGGTAAAATGTGACCTCGCAAATTGATATAATCATTTTCATACATTTCATCTTTATAATTTTTGCTAAGCTCCAAACACTCAACAACCATATCAAGTGGCACAACATAAGAAGTTTTGCCAACTTTGACTAAAAATCCATCGATGATTGCTAAAGTTAGCGGAAGTCTGATTTGAAAAGTTGTGCCTTTATTTTTTTCAGTTGAAATATCTACAATTCCTCGCAAAGCTTCGATATTTTTTCGCACCACATCCATTCCAACACCACGACCTGAAATATTTGTAACCTCTTTTGCAGTCGAAAAACCTGCCTCAAAAATAAAATTAAAAACTTCTTTTTCGCTATAAACTCTATT
>DZAZ01000077.1 GCA_022729755.1 Helicobacter cetorum
AAGCCCAAACACTTCCATTTGCCTCAAGAGCTACTGTATAAAGATAACCTGTTGCAATAGCTGTGATATTTAAATCTGTAGCCACTCCACTGACTTTAAAACCTTTCGCTTTTGTTGTATTTGCTTCTATCGGATTTGTTTGAGATGAAGTATTTTCATCTCCAAGTTGTCCAGACTGACTATTACCCCAACCCCATACAGTTCCATTTGCCTCAAGAGCTATATAGTGAATATAACTATTCTCATTACTACCACTAACAGCACTTATATTTAACTCTGTTAAAGTTTCATCTCTATTTGCACTAAAACCTTTGTTTTTTGTTGTATTTGTTTCAGTTAAAGAACTAGATAATTCATATAAAGTTCCATTTGCTTCTATTGCAAAAGCTTTATCATAACTACTACCTAATTTAGCTATATTTTTACCAGTTGTACTAGAATCATTAAAGTATTTAGTACCGTTTCCTATGTAATAAATTGTTTTAACATTATTAATATAACTTAAAACATAAACTTTATCATTTGTAAAACCAACATCTGTAACATTTAAATCAGCGATTGCTGAAGTTACTAAAAGCCCTGAAGCCACGATTGAAATAAATTTAAGTTTCATATTTATCCTTTTTTAATGTTTTATTTTTTAAGCTTTTTTCAAAAAACAAGTTTTAAGTACAATTTCAGATTTTCCCATTTTGCACTCAACCTCATCTTCATCATCAGTTAAATGTATATTTTTTATAGTTGTACCTCTTTTTAAAGTTGTAGAAGAGCCTTTTACTTTTAAATCTTTAATCACTATAACACTATCACCATTATTTAATACATTGCCATTGCTATCTTTTGCCACATTTTCCTCTTTATTAATTTTTGTGAAGTATATTTCATTTTTAATAAAACTTAATTTAAATTCGCATTTCTAAAACTCTTAAAGCTTTTTGACGATTTACAAAACAAAAAGAAGGTAAATCTTGAATTTAGATGAATTGCGAAAAGAGAAAGAGAAAGCTTTAAGTTTTAAAGATATAAAAATAATCAGAGATAAATTTAAATTGCTTACTAAACTTGATAATTTAAAAATTGAATTGAATGACACTATTTTGATTGATGGTGAAATTAGTGAAAGTGAAAAAAAGTTAATAAATGAAATTGCAATTTCGCTAAAACCGTGGAGAAAAGGACCGTTTCAAATTTTTGGTACTTTTATTGATAGTGAGTGGCAAAGTTTTATTAAATATAATCTTTTAAAACCTCATTTTAATTTAAAAGATAAAAAAGTGGCAGATATTGGCTGTAATAATGGTTATTATCTTTTTAGAATGTTAAAAGAAAAGCCAAAAAAATTGGTTGGGTTTGACCCTAGTGGACTTTATAAATCTCAATTTGATTTTATAGAATATTTTATTACGAGTAAAATTACTTTTGAAATGCTTGGAGTTGAAGATTTAAGTTTTTATGATGAAAAGTTTGATGTGATATTTTGTTTAGGAGTTTTATATCATCGAAGCGACCCAATTTCTACACTAAAATATTTATATCAAGGTTTAGAAAAAGGTGGAGAATTATTTTTAGATACTTTTATGATTGATGGTGAGAACGAATTTTGCTTAACACCTAAAAAGAGTTACTCTAAAATTCCTAATGTCTATTTTATTCCAACAATTCCTGCACTAAGAAACTGGCTTGAAAGAGCGAAATTTAGTGATATTGAAGTGTTAGAGATTAAAAAAACTGATTTAAATGAACAAAGAAAAACGGAGTGGATTTTGGGAGAGAGTTTAAATGAGTTTTTAGATGAGGAAATGGAGAAAACGATAGAGGGTTATCCAGCTCCAAAGAGAGTTTATATTAAAGCAAGGAAAAATTAATGGATGCAAGTATGGTTCAATCTTTAATAAATGGAAGTGGCAATAGTAGTGTTGATGAGCTTGATTTAGAGGCTGAAATTCAAGATAGAACGAGACTGAAAAAAGAGGCTTCTTCAATCGATGATGCTATTTTGCCAGATGAAGAGGAAGAAGAGTTAAAAACTTATCAAAAATCACATTCAGTTTTTAGTGGTGAAGTTATTGAACTTAAAGATGATTATTCAAAAGTTTTACTCTCAACAACCGAAGAGATGTGTGTAGATGATTATAATTTGATAAATCAAGGTTTTGTATTTGCAGCTGGACATTTGGCGGCAATTGCGGCAGTTAATAACCCTCGTGCAATTATTACAAATTGTACAGTTAAATTTTTAGCACCGATTGAATTTGGAAGTTCGATAGAATTTGAGGGTTTTTCTAAAAGAGGCGATATGAAAAAAACTGAAGTTAAAGTTATCGGTAAACTTTTGGGAGTAAAAATTTTTGAAGCAGATTTTCACGCAGTTAACCTCGAAAAACATCCATTAAAAATTAAATTAATGCAAGAGACAAAAAAGAAAACTTTTTAGATGTAATTTAGCCATCTTGCGATGGTTTTTTGTTCATTTTTTATAGTAGTTGTTTCTCCGTGACCCGCATAAATTACTTTATCGTAATTTATTTTTAAAAATTTTTCTATACTTTTTTTCATATCATTTGGATTTGAGTATGGAAAATCAACTCTTCCAATTGAACCTTTAAAGATGAAATCTCCACTAAAAAATGCTTCTTGAATTTCAATTGCACAACATCCAGGAGTATGCCCAGCAAATAGATTAAATTTAACTTCAATTCCATCAATATTAACTATCTCATCTTCACCAACCTCATAATCAGCTTTTGACTTTGGAATATCTTGTCCAAAAGGGTCTTTTTCTAAGAAAAAAGCATCATATTTTGAGACATAAATAGGAATATTAAACTTCTCTTTTAACTCTTTATTTGACCAAATGTGGTCAAAATGTCCGTGAGTATTTAAAATCGCAATTGGATTTTTTACATTTTGACAAACCCAATCAACTGCACCAATTCCCGCATCAATTATCAAATCTTTATTATCAATTGTTACAATATAGCAATTTGTTTGATATTGTCCAAAAGCCCTTGTTTTAATCTCCATTTTATAATCCTTTTATAAATAAAAAACATTTTTATCATAATTTTATCAATATATTTAGTTAAAAATAGTAAAATTAAGATATATTGATAAAATATAATATATATAAAGGGTTTTTTCGTGGAAGAATTATTCATAGAGTGGCTTAAAGAATATGGTTATATTATACTTTTTATTTGGAGTATAGCTGAAGGTGAAACAGGTCTTGTAATGGCTGGAGTTTTAAGCCATACGGGTCATATGAGTGTTCCTATTTCGATATTAGTTGCAGGAATTGGTGGATTTGTTGGTGACCAGATTTATTTTTACATCGGCAGATACAATAAAAGTTATATTCACAGAGAGTTTAAAACTCAAAGAAGGAAGTTTGCATTAGCACACTTGTTACTTAAAAAATATGGTTGGCCTATCATTTTTGTTCAAAGATATATGTATGGTCTTAGAACAGTCCTTCCAATGGCGATAGGTGTCACAAGATACGATGCAAAAAAATTTGCATTTATAAATTTTATTAGTGCTTTTTTTTGGTCAAGTGCCACGATTATTCCAGCTTATATTTTTGGAGAAGAGATACTTGCATTTTTAAAATATGTAAAAGAGCATTGGTATATTGTAGTTCCAGTTGCTTTAACTTTAGCAGGTGGAATATATTATTATTTTCATAAAAATACACAAAAACCAAAAAGGAGAAATGTTATATGAAATTTACATTTAAAAACAAAAAATTATCTGAAATCAAAGCAGATTGTGAAGTTATTTTTGTAATAGACAAAGATTTAAAACATAGATGGGTGTATGATAAAGATGATTTAAATACACTGGATTTTAAGGGCAATCTTGAAGATAGTGCATTCTTACCACATCAACATAGAATTTATATTGGGGCTAATTTGGAATCTGATGAGCTTAGGATTGCTTCATCAAAAGCGATTAGTTCTATTAAAAAAGCAAAATATAAAAGCTTAAAAATAGCTCTTTATTCATCAAAAAAGTGTGCTAGTGAGAATGTAAAAGCGATAGTTGAAGGGTTTATTTTAGGTGCTTATAATTTTGATAAATATAAGAGTGAAAAAGAAGTTTTATATATCAAAGAGATTATTTTTGCAAATGAAGATTATTCAAATTCTGAAATTAACGAAGATAAGATAATCAAAGCAATCAAAGAGGCTGAAATTAGGGCAAATGCTACAAATTTTACAAAAGATATAGTAAACTCTATGCCAAATGAGTTAACTCCAAAAGAGATGGGTAATATTGCTACAAAACTTGCAAAAGATAATTTGCTAGAGTGTGTAGTTCAAGATGAGAAATTTTTAGCAAATAATGGAATGAATGCCTTTTTATCAGTTGCTAGAGCAAGTTCTAATCATCCGCGATTAATTCATTTAACTTATAAACCAAAAAATGCAAAAATGAAAGTTGCAATTGTTGGTAAAGGTTTGACTTATGATAGTGGAGGCCTTAGCTTAAAAGGTGGTGAACATATGGTTACAATGAAATCCGATAAAAGTGGAGCTAGTGCCGTTTTAGGAATTATGAAAGCTATTAGTGAGCTTGGATTAAATCTTGAAGTTCATGGAATAATCGGTGCTTGTGAAAATATGATTGGTGGAAATGCTTATAAACCAGATGATATTTTAATAGCAAAAAATAAAAAAACTATTGAAGTTAGAAATACAGATGCAGAGGGTCGTCTTGTACTGGCTGATTGTTTGACTTATGCACAAGAGTTTAATCCTGATTATATTATTGATTTGGCAACTTTAACTGGGGCTTGTGTTATAGCTTTGGGTGAGTATACAAGTGGAGTTATGGGTTTTAGTGATGAGTTAAAGCAAAAAATGCTACAAGCAAGTAAACAAAGTGGCGAGTTAGTGGCAACTTTACCATTTAATAGATATTTGCCAAAACTTTTGAAAAGTTCAGTTGCAGATATTAGTAATGTTAGCTCAAGTCGTTACGGTGGAGCTATTACAGCGGGATTATTTTTAAGTGAATTTATAGAAGAAAAAAATAGAGATAAATGGCTTCATATCGATATTGCTGGACCTTCTTATGTAGAAAAAGCTTGGGGGTATAATCAATATGGTGCAAGTGGAAGTGGAGTTAGGATTATGATTGATTTTTTAGAAAGTTTAGATAAATAACATTTTAAGGAGGTTTATTGATGGCTAAAAATAGTGTTATTTTCGTAGTATTTTTGTTTTTAATAACGGGGTGTTCAGAAAAAGTTACAGTTGATTATAGGGATTATCAAAATTCGCATTATAGATTAATGGGGAAAATGAAAAGTAAATACTCTTCTAAAGAATTTGACCATTTAATAGATAAATATGCAAATGAGTATAATATTAATGCAAAACTTGTAAAAGCAATTATAAAAAAAGAGAGTGATTTTAACCCTCGTGCTTTAAATTTGGTTTCAGGTGCAACTGGACTGATGCAAATCAAACCTGAAACGGCGGGAGCTGATGTTTATAGAAAAGTTTTTAAAAAAGGTGGAAGACCTAGCCGAAATGAGTTGATGGACCCAGATGTAAATATTGCCGTTGGAGTTGCTTATTTAACAATTATTCAAGAGTATTTGGGTCAAATAGAAAATGAGGAGAGTTTAGAGTATTGCATAATAGCTTCATTTAATAGTGGTGCAGGGGCGGTATTAGATGTTTTTTCAAGAGATAGAAAAAAAGCTACACAAATTATAAATGAATTAACTCCAAATGAAGTTTATCACATTTTAACCACAAAACATCCGCGAGATGAGACAAGAGAATATTTACCAAAAGTTTTAGCATATAAAGATTTATAAGAGATTAATAAATAATCTCTTCTTTTTTTAATGCTCTTTTTATTCTATTGATACTTCTATTTTTATTTTTACACCAAAGTGGGGCTAATAAACTCTCATCATCAATTCCAGCGGTAAGTCTTTGAACTATAATGTCATTTGGTAAGTTTTTTAAAACTTGAACTAAAGTTTCAATATAAACTTTTTCTTCAATTGGCTTGAAATTTCCTTTTATTAGTTCAACTGCTAAGGCTGTATTTTTAACCACATAACAAGGGTGAATTTTAATCGAATTAACCCCCCATTTTACAACTTCATTTACACTCTCAAGCATCATCTCTTGAGACTCATTTGGCAATCCAAAAATCAAATGCCCACAAACTTTTAAGCCTTTATTTTTTGCTAATTTAATCGCATTTTTAACAACTTCAACACTCTCACCTCGATTTGTTTTTTTGAGAGTTTCATCAAAAACCGATTGCACTCCAAACTCTATCCAAATCTCTTTATCTTTAAATGAAGCTAAAAGTTCTAAAATTTCTTCATTTACACTATCACCTCTTGTACCAACACTTATACCGATAACATTCTCAAAACTTAAGGCTTTTTCATAGATGGTTTTTAAAGTTAAAATATCAGCATAAGTGTTTGTAAAAGATTGAAAATAGACTATAAATTTATCAATTTTATATTTTTTTTTAAAAATATTACTTGTAGCGATAAATTGAGTTTCAAGCTCATTTAAATGTTTTTCTAAATATGGATTAGCTTTATTTGGATTGAGATAAAATTTGAGTGAATTTTTATTTAAATTTGGGCTAAAAGAGTCATTTAAGCAATATGTACAACCTCCTCTTGCCACAGTTCCATCGATATTTGGACAAGTAAAACCGCTAATGCTAATTGGAACTTTTTTCACTTTGATATTTAACTTTTGCTTATAGTATCTACCAAGTGTTAAAATTTCTCTCATTTAAATAAAGCCCCACCAATTCGCACCAAATTACTTCCACACTCAATCGCTAATTCATAATCTCCGCTCATTCCCATTGAGCAATATTTAGTGTTTAATTTCTCAAAAATTTCTCTTGTTTTCTCAAAACTTTTTTGTATTATCACTTTATCTTCAATGTGTGCTCCAATGCTCATAACTCCGATTAAGTTGAGATTTTTGCAACTCTGTTTTATTTTATAAAACTCTTCTTCCGCAACTTCAGGCATAACTCCAGCTTTGAGAACTTCATAAGCTGAATTTATTTGCAATAAACAATCTAACTTTTGATTATTAAGTCTTTTATCAAGTTCATAAGCCAACTCGAAACTATCGATTGATTGGATTAAAAAAGGTTCTAGCTTTATCAATTGATTGATTTTATTTGTTTGCAATCGCCCGATAAAATGCCATTCTAATGGTAAATTATTTAACTTTTCGCTTTTGGTTTTTAAATCTTGAACTTTATTTTCTCCAAAAGCTCTTTGACCTAAATTATAAAGTTCTTTTATAGCATCGCTATCAGAATATTTGCTAACTGCTACGATTTTAACGATATGTTTTGCATCTACTCTAAGTCTAGCTTTTTCGATTTTTTCGACTACATTATGTAAATTTTGATTTAAATTTTGCATTTTTAACCTTAGAGGAGTTAGTGTGAAATTAATTTATAATCTATTCGATAACCTTGCATATAAGTTGGCATTCTTACACTTGTTGCAAAAGATTTTAACTCTTTAGGCTCGATATCTTGAGCAATTAAAACTTCATGTGTAATATAAAGAGGCTTTGGAGGTTCTCTATTTTCATCAAAAAAATCTGTTATCCAATTCATTGGACTAAAAACTCCGTGAGATAATCTATCCTTTTTTTGGTCGTATAAATTTATCACTAAATAGCATTTTCCTATCTTAAAATTGCCTATATTTTCGATTTTACCTGAAATAACTATAGTTTCATTCGTATAAACTTCTTGATGAGAAATTTGAATAATTTTTGCTTCTTTAGTCGCACTATCAACTGCATAAATAGTCCCAATTAAGCCAAAAGTCAAAAGCGGAATACTAAAAAGTGAAGCTATTAAAAATTGTTTTGTATCTAAATTTCTATATGAAATAATAACTACAACTATCATTAATAGTAAAAAAAAGATTAATGTAAACCAGTGAATTATCGTAAAATACATTAGTAACATACCCCCCTTACATCTACTTTAAAATTTTCTGTTGGTAAAAAATTTTCAATACTTACCCTAAATTCCATACTTTCTCCAATTTTTAAAGGCAAACCTTTTAAATCAATTGGTTCATAAATTTTATAATTTGGCTTAAAAAATAGCAATAAATAGTCTAAATACTTATTATCCAGTGATTTGTTTATTACACTTGCATTAATTTTGCATTTTGCATATTCGATTTTGCCAGAGTTTTTTAAAACTCCACTAATAACCAAAGTGTTGGTAAAATTCAACCTCTTTATGTCTGTTTCTTGTATTTCAGTTTTTCTAATAGTTGTATCAAGTAAAAATTTCACTAAAAAAGGTCCAACAATTAAAACTAAAACTGTTAAAAGTAACATAAAAGTTTTGATAAATCTATTTTTTAAAACTATTGTCAAAATAAAAAATAGAATAAAACTTAATGCCAAAGCACCCAGAGTTAACTTATCATATATCGTTAAATTGTCTATAAATTCTCTTAATCTTTCTAATAAAAACTCTTTCATTTTTAACTCTTTCTAGAATTTTTCTCCTCAATTCCACTTATTCCAAATCTCTTTGAACCAAATACCATATGTAATATCCTTAAATTAAATAAACCAAAGTCTGGCAAATGTTCGTTTGTTATTTTTTCTATCCTTCCGATTGATCCAATTTGTAATATAATAGAACCAATACAATATGGCTTTATAACAACTACATTGAGGCCCACAGTAAACTTATGGGCCTCAACATTTATAACTTTCATGTGACAACTCATTATTGAACTAGGTATGTGGATTTCTTCAAGTCTTGCTTTGATGGAAGGGTTGTTTGCATAATCTCATCTAATAGGTCAAGCCTTCCTCTTTTAGTTAAAAGCGGGATTATATTTGGAATAGAATAATATTATAAAACCTCAATTTTCCTGGATTCCCGCTTTCGCGGGAATGACAAAAACTCAATGAATGACAAAAATTCTAGTAATAGCAAAAAAAGTTTTTTAATTATAAAAATAATAAATAAATATATGAAATTCGAATTAGATTGACTGGTAGATGAATACAACAATCTGAAAAAAGAACTTACAAATCCACAAGGTGTAACTCAGGTAGATATGCCTATTCATGAATTTTTAGTTGCCTTTATTGTAAAAATCTTTTCATCTCAAACAGCTTTTACATTTAGGTTGTATACGCTCGGCTATAGTTTAATTGGACTTTTCTTTTTGTTTTTGTTATTCTACGAGCAAAATTCGTCTTTTTTAAAATCATTGGTAGTAGTTGCTTTTGCTTGTACATCTCCAGTTTATGTGTATTA
>DZAZ01000078.1 GCA_022729755.1 Helicobacter cetorum
CACAAATAAGCGAAAAAGCTCAAGAACCATTTATAAAACTTGTTGATGAAATTATCAACTCAAAAGAGAAAATTAAAAAATACAAAAAACATTTTGATAAACTTTCAGCAACTGATAAAATAGAAATTAGTGAAGAGATTGAAAAGCTTGAGAAAAGAGTGATTGAGTGTGAAAATGAAATAGATAAGATGGTTTATAAACTTTATGATTTGAGTGAGGAAGAGATAAAAATAGTTGAGGATACAAAGTGAATTATAATTTTGAATGGGATTTAAATAAGGCTAAAACAAATTTAAAAAAACACAAAATTGAGTTTGAAATGGCTACTTCAGTTTTTAAAGATAAAAAAGCAATATCTATATATGATGACGAGCATAGTCAATATGAAGACAGATGGATAACAATTGGTATGGATTTTGAAACAAGAACATTAGTTGTGGTTCATACATTTATAAAAATTGATAAAGAAAATTGTAAAATTAGAATAATTAGTGCAAGAAAAGCAACAAAAAATGAAGCAAAAATATATTATGGAGAGTAGAATGAAAAAAGAGTATGATTTTTCAAAAGGTGAAAGAGGAAAGTTTTATTGTGAAAATGCAAAATTCAATATCCCAATATATTTAGAACCTGAAATAGAGGTGTTTATTTTAAGATTAGCTAAAGAAAAAGAGAAAAATGCAAATGAGATAGTTAATTTTTTACTTTCAAAAGATAAAGAATTAATAGAGTTGTGAATTGGGATATATAAAAGATATTAAGATTATTAAAAATAATTAAAAGGAGGCAAAAATGGGCATTGATGGTTATATTTTTATGAGTATATTACTCTTTTTAATTGGTGCAATTGGTGTGATTGTAAGGCGAAATACATTTATTGTATTTATGTCGATTGAGCTTATGTTAAATTCGGCAAATTTAGCTTTTATCGCTTTTGCTAGATATTTTGGTGATATGAATGGTCAAGTAATATCTATGCTAATTATGGGTTTAGCAGCAGCTGAAGCAGCACTTGGACTTGCGATTTTAATACAAGTTTATCGAGCCAAACACTCATTTGATATTGATATTTTTAATCTATTAAAAGGTAAATAGTTATGGTTGAAGCACTTATTGTAATTTTGCCATTTTTTAGTTTTTTGGTGATTGGTTTTTTATATTTAATTGGCTTGAAATATCGCCAAATTGATGAAATTAAGCTCGGCTATTTAGCTTCAATTGCTCCAATTATTAGCTTTTTTCTTAGCTTAAAGCTTTTTTTGGAACTTGATGAAGCTTATATAATTAATCTTTTTAGTTGGATAAAATTCAGCAATTTTGAGGTAAAAGTTGGATTTTATATTGATAATTTGAGTATTTTTATGACTTTATTTATTACTTTTATTGGAAGTTTAATCCATTTATACTCAATTTATTATATGAGAGGTGAGGCTGGATTTGGGAAATTTTTTGCATATCTCAATCTATTTATGAGTAGTATGCTTATTTTAGTTTTAAGCTCAAATCCTATTTTTATGTTTGTTGGTTGGGAAGGAGTTGGACTAAGCTCATACCTACTTATTAGTTTTTATTATTCACAAAAAGAGAATGCAAAAGCTGGAAATAAAGCTTTTATCGTTAATAGAATTGGAGATTTTGGTTTTTTAATTGCAATTGCTTTGCTCTTTAGCTCGGTTAATTTTAGCTCATTTGATTATGTGGACTTAAAAGCAAACTCGCATTTAATCTCGCCACTTAATTTAACAATTATAACTCTACTTCTATTTTGGGGTGCGAGTGCAAAATCAGCCCAACTTCCGCTATTTGTTTGGCTTCCTGATGCGATGGCTGGACCAACTCCAGTTTCAGCCCTAATTCACGCAGCTACAATGGTAACAGCTGGAATTTATCTTATAGCTAGATTTAGCTTTTTGTATGAGCAAGTTCCAAATATTGGCTTAATGATAGCTTATATCGGGATTTTCACTTCGCTTTTTGCAGCTTTGATTGCAACTAGACAAAGCGATATCAAAAAAATATTAGCTTATTCCACAATTAGCCAATTAGGATATATGTTTGTAGCAGTTGGGATTGGAAGTTACACCGCTGGGCTTTTTCACGTTTTTACTCACGCATTTTTTAAAGCACTTCTATTTTTGGGTGCTGGTGCGATTATTTTAGCACTTCACCACGAACAAAATATTTTTAAAATGGGTGGGCTTAGAGATAAACTAAAACCTATTTTTATTCCGATGTTAATCGCAACTTTAGCGATTAGTGGGATTTTTCCATTTGCTGGATTTTTTAGCAAAGATGAAATCTTATTTAGTGTTTTTGTAGCTAAACATTATGATATTTGGTTACTTGGGCTTTTTGTGGCATTTTTAACCTCTTTTTATATGTTTAGGATGATTTTTGTAGTTTTTTTCAACAAAGAAACATCGCTCAAAGTCCATACCGTGCCAACTATTATGAAAGTAGTTTTATATATTTTGGCAATTGGTTCAATAATCGCTGGATTTATCGGCATTCCTGAAGTGCTTGGTGGAAGTAATTTAATTCATCACTATTTAAGCTCATCTTTAAGCGAAATAACTCATCACGAGGTTGACCTAAAAACGGTTATTTTATTAATGCTAATTAATACTTTGGTCGCACTTTTGGGTATTTATATAGCTTATAAAAAATATTATAATTTTGTGGGTGAAAAGCATAAATTTAATTTATTTAGTAATAAATTTTATGTTGATGAAATTTATGAAGCTATTTTTACAAAACCTCTACATAAAAGTGCAATTTTTATCGAGAGAGTTATAAATAATTTTATAATTGAGCAAATCGTTAATTTTATGATTTTAATTTATGCCTCAAGTTCGCGAGTATTTTTACTTACTCAAACAGGACAAATTAGGGTATATCTCTTTTATATGTTATTTGGTATTAGTTCGATTTTCTTATTTTGGAATTAAAGAATAAAAAAATGGAAGCAAAAATAATAAAAGAAAGATTTTTAGAAAATTATGCTAATAAAAAGAGTGAATTAAATTATAATAATTTATATGAGTTAATTGTTTCAGTTATTCTTTCAGCTCAATGCACCGATAAAAGAGTAAATTTATTAACTCCCACTCTTTTTAAGAAGTACCCAAATATTAAGGCTTTAGCAAATGCTAAAATTGAAGATGTGAATGAAATTATAAAAAGTTGTTCATATTTTAATGCAAAATCTCAAAATTTAATTAAAATGGCTCAAAAAGTTAAAAATGAGTTTAATGGCGAAATTCCACTAACTCAAAAAGAGTTAATGTCATTAAATGGAGTTGGACAAAAGACTGCAAATGTGGTTTTAATTGAACATCAAAATGCAAATTTAATGGCAGTTGACACTCATGTTTATAGAGTTTCTCATAGATTAGGTTTAAGTAGTGCAAAAAATGTAAAAGAAACTGAAAGCGATTTAGTTAAAGTTTTTCAAACAAATTTAAATCAGCTTCACCAAGCAATGGTACTTTTTGGTAGATATATTTGTAAAGCTAAAAATCCTGAATGTGATAAATGCTTTTTAACTGATTTTTGCAAAACAAAAGCTCAATTTAAGCCTTAGGATAATTCTAAAAGCTTCTCTTTTGTGATTATAAAATCTTCTCTGTTTTTGCCAATAATTGAAAAAATTCCAGTATCCATTCTTATCGCATCGTGAGGACAAGCCTCCACACAAAAGCCACAATAGATACACTCAAGTAAATCTATATTAAAACTTAGTGGCATTTTTTCAGCTTTACCATCAAATCGTTCTGTGGCTTCTATAAATATGCACTCTGATGGACAATTTGTAGCACACATATAACATGCTACACACTTAACTGTATCGTCATTATGTTTTGTCAATCGATGTCTTCCACGGTATCTATTAGTTATATCATCAGGTTTGCTTTCAGGATATTCGCAAATTTGAAGATTTGAGCTATCTGCAAAATTTTGCTTAAAATGCTTAAGTGTGATAGCCATTCCACTAAAAATTGCTGGAAGATATAGCTTTTCAGCTAAAGTATTGCCTCTTCTTTTGACGATTTTAATTCCCATTTATCACCACCACAATAGTTGTTATAAAGATATTTATTAGTGCAATTGGTAAAAGCCTACTCCAACCTAATTTTTGAAGTTGGTCATATCGAAATCTAGGAAGTGTCCATCTAACCCAAATAAAAACAAATATCATAGCAAAAGTTTTGATTACAAATGTGACAATTTGCACAACTAAAGCCACACCTTGTGGATTATTTGCGATAAAAAGATTGTATAAAATAATTGCTTCTAAAATAATAGAAAGAGTGATGAAAAATTTACTCATAGCTTTTGCTTCTAAGTTTCTTTTGATATTTAAATTTTGGGCTTTTGAGTTATTGTTTTTCTTCATCCAAACTATAAGCATATAAAAAAATGCTGGATTTAAAAACACTAAAAAACTCAAAACTATATTTGAATTATCTCTTAGAGTTTCTGTATTAATCCACGGAAGATTGTATCCACCAAAAAACATAGTGATAATAAGGGCTGAAGAGATAAACATAGCAATATATTCAGCTGCAAAAAATAGTGTAAATTTCACTCCGCCATATTCAGTATGATAACCTCCAACAAGCTCACTTTCACCTTCAGCCAAATCAAAAGGGGTTCTATTGGTTTCAGCAAAAGCTGTGATGATAAAAATAATAGCAGCTATTGGTTGAATAATAATTCCCCACGATGGAATGAAACCAAAAATAACTTCACTTTGGGCTTTTACCATATCGTTTAAATTGACACTTTGATAAACCAAAAGCATACTAACAATCGCTAAAGCCATAGGAATTTCATAACTAACTGTTTGAGAGGCTGCTCTAATTGCACCTAAAATTGAGTATTTATTGTGACTTGACCAACCTGCTAGTATTATCCCATAAACACTAAGTCCTGCAAAACCAAAAAACCATAAAATCCCAACATCAATTGGAATTGGCTGCATTAAAAATTCTCTGCCATCAATTATGATATTATCAGCAAAAGGAATAACTCCCAAACTAAGCAAAACACAAATAAAAAGTAGTGAGGGAGCTAGTGCGAAATAGTTTTTATTCTCGATGTGAGATGGAGTAAAATCCTCTTTTGTAAAAAGTTTTAGCACATCTGCAACCGATTGAACAAGCCCACCTAATCGTATATTATTAATCGCACAGCGATTTGGACCACTTCTATCTTGCATAAAAGCTGAAATTCTTCGCTCAAGCCAAACTAAAATAGCTAAACTTGAGAGTGCAACTAAAACAAAAAGCACAACTCTTAAAATTGAAATTAAAATAACTGTTGTATCCATAAGAAATCCTACTTAATTTATATTCAAAAATTATATCACAATTGAATATAGCTTTTAATTATTATTAAAAAAAGTTGAACTTAAATAAATATAAATAAAATTATGTTATAGTTATTTTTAAAAAGAATTAGAAGACAGGGAATAAGATGCAATCTACTTACCAATTAATACTTAGCAAATTTGCTAAATTTTCAATAATGCCTATTATGTTATTACATATTATACTTGTTGCAATTTTATTTGTAATAACTAATTATCAAGCAAAAGAGGTAAAAGCGGAGTTAGAGAAGAGTTATCTTGTAACTTTTGATAAAGTTTCTGAAAAAATTGCAGATAATATTGAACTTCGGTTTGAACAAGTTTCACTCTCTCTAAAACAAATACGAATTTTAGCAAAAGAAATTTTTACAAATCCTCATAACTACATAAATTCAAATTTAACACTTTTTAAGCATAAAAATACGTTTAAAGATGATATAAATGGGCTTAGTTCGATTTATACAACTGATATTAAAGATTTATCAACTAGTGATTTAAAGAATTTAAAACTCTTATCTTTAATTTCGCCATTGATGAGTGAAGTTGTGAAATCAAATAGGGATTTAATTAGTTCAGGATGGATTAATATTGACAAAAAATATACTCTAACTTATCCATATATCGATATAAATGAGAGTTCTCCAACTATTGATTTATCAAAATATAAATTTTATTCAAGTCAACCAATTTATAGTTTAAATAAAGAGAATATTTTTGCAAGTATGCACTTTAAAGATATTATTAAAAGTGGCGAAATAGGGGCATTTTTAACTCCAATTTATGTAAATAATCAAATGATAGGAATGCTAACACTTCATTTGACAATAGATTTAATTGCAAAATCGTTATCAAATTTAGAGCTTCCATTTAACTCTTATGTAATGATAGTTGATAGAGAAAATAGATTAATTGTAAGTACCGATGAAATGAGAAGTTTTAATGATTTTAAAGTCAATTCTTTATATAAAGATTTATTAGAAAAAAGAAAAAATTTAAATTCAGACTTTTATAAAATACAAAATCTTTCAAATAATAATAAAATTATTTTTACAAAATATTTAAAAAATAGTGATTTTAAAGTTATTATTTCAACAGATAGAGTATCTTTATTTCAAAACTTTGATATTGTATTTGAAGAGTTAAGAAAAATAGGTTATCTTGGTGCATTTTTATTTGTTTTATTTTTCAGCTTATCGCTATTTGTGACTATAAAAGTTATTAAAAATATTGCTAAAAAAATTTCAACTCCAATTAGTGATATTGTAATGTTTTCAAATCAATTAGGAGTTAATGAAAATTTACAAATTGAACTTAGTCCTATCAAAGAGTTTAACTCACTTCAAAAAACATTAATGGAGGTAAATGTTAAACTTTGTGATATTTTGATAAAAGATAATTTAACAGGACTTTATAATCGCCGAAAATTATTAATCGACATTGATAAAAATATGAAACAAGCCTTAATTGTTTTAAATATCGCTCAATTTAAACATTTAAATAATGTATACGGTACAGAGGCAGGGGATTTTATCTTAAAAGATGTAGTTAAAGTTTTAAGAGAAGTAATTTGCAAAGAGTGTACACTTTATAGAATTGGTGGAGATGAGTTTGCTATTTTAATTCCTTTTATAAATAGGAAAGATTTGATTTTATTTGTGGATAGAAAAGAGGTTGTTTCGCTAATTGAAACTATTTTATACACTTTTGAAAAACATTTGATTGATTATAATGGTTTTGAAATAGTTGTTAATTTTTATATGGGACTTGGTTTTAGCGATGATAATAAACTGGATTTACTCTCAAAAGCTGATATTGCATTAAGCGAATCAAAAAGAAAAAGATTACACTACTCAATTTATAGCGATGATTTAAAAACTAGAGAAATTTTTGAACAAAATTTATTTTGGTGTAGAAAGTTTAAAGATTCGCTAGAAGAGGATAAAATTGTTGCTTATTTTCAACCTATTTTAAATCTCAAAACAAATAAAGTCGATAAATTTGAAGCATTAGTTAGATTAATAGATAAAGATAAAGTTGTAACTCCAAACTTCTTTTTAGAATCAGCTAGAAATATTGGAAAATTAAATGATATTACAAAAGTTATGGTGCAAAAAGTGTTTGAAGTTGCAAAAATTTATAAACATTTTCAATTTTCGATAAATATTTCATTTAGTGATTTTGAAGATAAAAATATGATTAATTACATTCAATCTATGCTAAGTAAATACAAAATTCCGCCACAACGAATTGTGTTTGAAATATTAGAAACTGAAGCTTTAACTGATGAGGGGATTGCACTTGAATTTATTAAACACTTAAAAGAGATAGGTTTTCAAATTGCAATTGATGATTTTGGTTCAGCTCACTCAAATTTTGGGCATATTTTAAAAATTCAAACAGATTATATTAAAATCGATGGTTCATTTATAAAAAATATCAATACTGATGATAATAGCTTAAAAATCACAAAAACAATTGCAGGATTTTCAAAATTAATCGAAACAAAAACAGTTGCTGAATATGTAAGCGATAAAGAAATTTTGGATAGTATTAGAAAAATAGGAATTAATTATGCACAAGGTTATTATATTTCAAAACCACTCTCAAAAGAAGAGTTATATGCTTATATTAAAAAAGATTTAAGGATTGATTAATGATAAAAAAAATTGGAGCAAGAGTACTAAAGGGATTTTTATCACTTATTCCAATAATCGTAACTTTAGCAATTTTTAATTATCTGTTTTCACTTTTTGAAGGACTTTTAGCTTTTAGTTTAGGTTATACAAATAGTATTTATTTAAGTATTATAACTTTTATAATAGTTGCAGCAATGCTCTATTATATAGGTTATGTGATTGAAAAAAATCAAGAGTTTATACTACTTCAATTTAGCGAAAATATCATAAAAAGAATACCTATTATTAAATCAATTTATTCAATATTGAAAGATATGATAAATATGTTTGCTTCAAAAGATGGAAATAATTATAAAGGTGTTGTTTATATTCCGATTGGAAAAGGCAAAATTATGGGTTTTATTACAAGAAAAGATGAAGATAAATTAACAGTTTTTGTACCTACAACTCCAAATCCAACAACAGGGCTTTTATTTATTGTAAATGAGAGTGATGTTGAATATTCAAATATAGAAATTGAAGATGCAATTACTAAACTAGTTTCACTTGGGGCTACAAAGTAAAACTTTGATATAATAAGCTAAAAAGGTTTTTTTTATGAGTTTAAAAATCGATTGGATTAAATCTAGCATTATTCCAGCAATTGCACAAGATTATGAAACAAATGAAGTTTTAATGCTTGGATATATGAATGAAGAAGCACTTAATTTAACACTTCAAACAAAATTAGCTCACTATTTTTCTCGTTCAAAACAGAGGATTTGGAAAAAAGGTGAAACTAGCAATAACACTCAAGAGATAAAAGATATATTAATCGATTGTGATAATGATACTATTTTGTTAAAAATAAAACAAAACGGAGTTGCCTGTCATACAGGTAGAAAGAGTTGTTTTTATACAAGATTAGAAAATAATGAAGAGGTTTTAAAGCCAGAAATCGATACAAATAAATTATATAGTGTGGTTGATGTGCTTTATCACACTTTGCTTGAGAGAAAAAGTGCATCGCCAGAGAGTTCTTACACTGCAAAATTATTTTCAAAAGGTGAAAATCATATTCTTAAAAAGATTTGTGAAGAGGCGGGAGAGCTTTGTTTTGCAATAAAAGATAATAATAGTGATGAAATTATTTATGAATGTGCCGATTTGACTTATCATATTTTGGTTGCACTTGCATTTAAAGATATAAATCCAGATA
>DZAZ01000015.1 GCA_022729755.1 Helicobacter cetorum
TTTTTTCTTAAAAGCCCGCAAACTAGGTATTTTGAAAATATTTTTAATTTCAATACATACTTTTATTTTTATAATTTTAGTCAAATAATTTTTATTATGTGGGTGATGAGATTGCCATTATAAAAGTTTAGTTTTTACTAATCTCACAAATTTTTTTATAAAAGTTGTGATAGAATTTAACTTTAATAAAATTAATATTAACTTTATGCTTTATTTTTTTAGTAGTGCTAGTAAGCATTGTAAAATCGTAAAGTATACTAAATGAGTTAGTGCATTTGTGTAACTTAGTGTTACATAAATTTTTTTTGATTATTTGAAATTTTAGAATCAAAGTTATTTTAATAACTTTTTGCTATATTTCATGGTAATACTTTTTCATTTTGTAACATATCTAAAGGGGTTTAAATGGAACATATGGATTTTTCGCACCCGTATTTTGGAGCTTTTATTCTGTTTGTGGTAACAACTGTGGCCTTTATAGGCACTACAGTTCTTGCAAGGCTTGCCAGTCGAGCATTAGCTAGACTTGACACAGAGAAGTTAAAACTTACGATTTATGAGTGTGGACCTGAGGTTACAAAGCAACCAAATAAGATTTCAGCACAATTTTACCTATTAGCACTTTTATTTATTCTATTTGATGTGGAAATTATTTTTATGTTTCCGTGGGCGATAGATTTTAAAGTGCTTGGTTGGTTTGGATTTGTTGAAATGCTTTTATTTATACTTTTATTAGCGATAGGTTTTATCTATGCTTGGAAAAAAGGAGCGCTTGAATGGCACAGCATCAAGTAAATTATTTAGGAGAAGGTGGACTTCCAGTAGTTTTAACTACTGTTGATAAGTTAGTAAATTGGGGTAGAAGTAATTCACTTTGGGCATTAACTTATGGTTTGGCTTGTTGTGCAATCGAAATGATGGCAAGTGGAGCTAGTAGATATGACTTCGATAGATTTGGTACAATTTTTAGAGCAAGTCCTAGACAAGCTGAAGTTATGGTAGTAGCTGGAACTTTAACTAAAAAACATGCTGAATTTATTAGAAGACTTTATGACCAAATGGCTGAACCTAAATGGGTAATTTCAATGGGTAGTTGTGCAAATACTGGTGGTATGTTTAACACTTATGCAACAGTTCAAGGGGTTGACCGTGTAATTCCAGTTGATTTATATCTTCCAGGATGCGCACCAAGACCTGAAACACTTCAATATGCAGTTTTAATGCTACAAAGAAAAATTAGAAAAGAATCTATTTTTAAAAAACAAAAACCAAAAAGGTTAGTCTAATGAGACCTTATAGCGATAAAAAAAATGCACAAGCAAAAGCATATTACAGTGACAGATTTAAAGTTGCACCTGAAATTGCAAAAGAGGAAGTTTCAACTGATGGAATTTTTTTAAGAGATTTAGAAAAATTAAAAACTAAGTTTGAAATAAAAGATGTATATATTCAGTTAAATCAACTTGTAGTTTATATCAATCCTAGAGAAAATAAAGAGGTAATTAAGTTTTTTAAGCAAGAGCTTGATTATGACTTTTTGACTGAAATGAGTGCAATTGATTGGTTGGCTAAAAGAGGTGAGTTTGAAGTATTTTATCAAATGCTTTCAACTTCAAAACTCAAACGAGCTAGAATTAAAATGTTTATTAAAGAAAATGATATTATTGAAAGTGTTGAAAAAGTATTTAGAAGTGCAGATTGGGCAGAGCGAGAAATGTATGATATGTTTGGAATTGAAGTGAGAAATCACCCATATTTCAAGAGAATTCTTATGCCTGATGATTGGCAAGGACATCCACTTAGAAAATCGTATCCACTTCAAGGTGATGAGTTTGCACAGTGGTATGAAGTTGATAAAATCTTCGGAAAAGAGGCAAGAGAAATCATTGGGCCAGAAAATCGTGATAGTGCAATGATTGATAGATACGATACTGAACGATTTGCAAGAATTGGACACGAAGTTCCAAAAGGTACAGATTTAAGGGAAGTTGGTGAGCCTGAAACTGATGTTACTTATCACGAAGAAGAGGGTGTATGTTTAATTCAAAAAATGACACTAGATAAAGCTAAACAGTTAAAAGAGAGAAGGTAGTGAAATGCAACAAAGTAATAGATTAAAGCCATTTTATGAAAACTTAGTATTTGATAGAGAAGATAACAAAATGGTTATCAACTTTGGACCACAACACCCTTCAGCTCACGGACAACTTAGACTTATCCTTGAGCTTGATGGTGAGCAAGTAACTAGAGCAATTCCTGATATTGGCTATCTTCATCGCGGAATGGAGAAAATGGCAGAAAATATGATTTACAATGAATTTTTGCCAACAACTGATAGAATGGATTATATTGCAGCAAGTTCAAATAATTATGCTTTTGCGGCGACAGTTGAGCGATTAATCGGGGCTGAAGTTCCACGAAGAGCAAAAGTTATTAGAACTATTTTACTTGAACTTAATAGAATAATTTCACATCTATTTTGGCTTGCAACTCATGCGCTTGATGTTGGAGCGATGAGTGTGTTTTTATTCTGTTTTCGTGAGAGAGAATTTGCAATGGATTTGATGGAGGATTATTGTGGAGCTAGATTAACTCATTCAGCTATTAGAATTGGTGGTGTTCCACTTGATTTGCCTGATGGTTGGCTTGAAAGACTTCAAGCTTATATCGATAAATTTCCAAATGACATTAAAGATTATGAAGCACTACTTGATGAGAATAGAATTTGGAAAATGAGACTTGAGGAAGTTGGGGTTTTATCGCCTGAACTTGCAAAAAGTTGGTCTTGTAGTGGAGTTATGCTAAGAGGAAGTGGAATTGAGTGGGATATTAGAAAAGAAGAGCCGTATGAACTTTATGATGAGCTTGAATTTGATATTCCAATAAGTGATAGATGCGATAGTTATGGACGATATAAAGTCTATATGGAAGAGATGAGACAGTGTGTGAGAATACTAGGACAATTAATTCCAATGTATAAAGATACTTCAAAAGAGATAATGGCACAAATGCCAGAGTTTATTTCAGCTTCTAAAGAGCAATTAATGACACAAAACTATTCATTAATGCAACATTTCGTATTAGTAACTCAAGGTATGAGACCGCCAGTTGGAGAAGTTTATGTACCAACTGAATCGCCAAAAGGTGAGCTTGGTTTTTATATAAATTCAATAGGTGAGCCTTATCCTTATAGATTAAAAGTAAGGTCTCCAAGTTTTTATCACACGGGTATTTTACAAGATTTATTAGTAGGACACTATTTAGCTGATGTTGTAACAATTATTGGTTCAACTAATATTGTCTTTGGTGAAGTTGATAGATAAGGAGTAGCTATGCAAAGATATGATTTAAGACACTTAAAAGATAATTTTTATGATAGGATGATAGAAATTTTAAACAAAGAGATAGAAAATGCTGGTGTTGGCATTTTTATGTTTGAAATAGGCGATTTTTCACCTATTCAAAAGAGTGCTGATTTAATTAAAAGCAATGGACATCAATTAATGAATTCTCTTAAATTTAACGAAGTAGATTGGACAATAGTAGTTAAAAGGAGAATAGATTGAGTAAAGTCTACTTTAGTGCTTGGCAAGGTGAAATAGTAGATAATAGAGCTAAACCAAGCACAAGTTGGCAAGAGTCTAGTTTTAAATTGCCATTAAATTATACTTCAGATAAAACATCTAAAGCTTTCATAGGATGGAATGGTTTTGCACTATTTGATGCTAATGTAGATGTTGTTAGGCTTGCAACAGAGTATGCTGCACAGTATCAAATCTATTCTGAAGCTTGTGGAAGATGCACTCCAGGAAGATGGGGTGGAAAAGTTTTATTTGATTTACTTGATAAAATTGCAAGAGGTGAGGGCGAATTTAGCGACCTTGAAGCTTTGCAAGAAGCATCTTTTACTATGCAAAATACAAGTAAATGTGAAATTGGAAAAACTGTTCCAACTCCTATTTTAGATTTAATTAAACATTTTGAAGATGAATTTATTTCTTTGATTAAAGATAAGCAAAAATCGAAAGATTATGATAAAAAAGAGTTAAATTACATTGCAAAAATTACGGCTCCTTGTATGGATATGTGTCCTGCTCATGTTGATATTCCCGCTTATATTGAGGGTGTAAAAGATTTAAGATTAGATGATAGCTTAAAGGCTACAAGAGGTACAATGCCTCTAGCACACACTTGTGGTAGAGTTTGTCCTCATCCTTGCGAAAATGCTTGTAGACGTGCTAATTTAGATGAGCCTATTGCAATTATGGAACTTAAAAGAATTGGGGCTGACTTTGAAGATAGACATAACTTAAATTGGTTTCATCCAAAAGAGGCTAAACCTAAAGTTAATAAAAAAGTAGCAATTATAGGTTCTGGTCCAGCTGGACTTACGGGAGCTTATTATTTAGCACTTGATGGAATTGATTGTGATGTTTATGAAGAGTTGCCAGTTTTAGGAGGTGAAGTTGCGGTTGGAGTACCTGAATATCGTATGCCAATAGGTAAATATAATCAAGATATAGAGTTAGTTAAATCACTTGGAGTGAATTTCATTACAAACACTAAAGTTAATGCTGATATGATGAGGGAGTTTGAAAGAAGCTACGATGCAATTTTAATTGCAACTGGTACAAGGCTTTCAAAAAAAGTTTATGCAAGTAATGAACGACCTGAAATCAAAGGTTATTGGCCTGCTATTCCATTTTTGGACCAAATTAATTTATATGATAAATATGGAATTGGTGAAAGAGTTGATTTAACTGGAAAAACAGTTGTTTGTGTTGGTGGTGGATTTACTTCAATGGATGTTGTTAGATGTTCAATCAGAGCAAATGCCAAAAAAGTGATTATGATTTATCGAAGAGATGAGAGAACCATTATAAATAATACTTCTTATGAAGAGTATTACGAAGCGGTTGAAGAGGGGATTGAATTTATCTTTCAAACTGCAATTGAAGATATCATCACTGATGAGCAGGATAATTTAAAAAGCTTAAAAGTTAATAGATTTGAGCTAGTTCAAAGTGCTGATGGAACAAGACCACAACTTCAAAAAGTTGAGGGAGCTGACTTTTTTATCGAAGCTGATTATTTAATTCCAGCAGTATCTCAAGATGCTGATTTATCGCATTTACCAAAAGAGTGGGAAATTGACCAAACTTCTTGGAGAACTATTAAAACTGATGGCAAAACTTATATGACAAATAAAAAAGGTGTTTTTGCGGCTGGAGATTGTGAATATGGTCCTATGACGATAGTTAATGCTGTTGGTCAAGCAAAAAGGGCTGCTTCAACAATCTCAAGATATGTTCAAAGCGGTGAAGCAAAATTGAGTGGTGATGAAATTATGGAAGACCACTTACGAACTCTTAGAGTTTATAATAAAAAAGAGAAAGTTAGTGGTTGGATGCCAAATCTAAAAAGACAAATAAGTGAAAAACTTAGTGTCGATGAAAGAATTGACAATAATAGGGAAGTTAATTTTGGGTTTACCCAACAAGAAGCCATAGTAGAAGCTGAAAGATGTATGAGATGTTACTATATTGCTATGGTAGCAGTCTAAGGAATGGATATGGTTAAATTTTTTATAGATAACAAAGAGGTTTATGCAAATGAGGGTGAAAATATTCTTCAAGTTGCAAGAAGACACGGGGTTTACATTCCTACAATGTGTTATTTAAGCAAAGTTAGACCTATTGCTTCTTGTAGGCTTTGTGTTGTGGAAGTTGAGGGAGTTAATGGTTTTGTTTTAAGTTGTCAAACGCCTCCAACCGAAAATGCAAGAGTTATAACAAACTCTGAAATGCTTTTTAAACACAGACAAAATATTATGAAGTTATATAATGTAAATCATCCACTTGAGTGTGGAGTTTGTGACAAATCTGGAGAGTGTGATTTACAAAATAAAACTTTAGAATTTAAAATAAAAGAACAAAGCTTTAGCACAAGAGAGTTAAAAAGAGATATTAAAAGATGGGATAAAATTCAATACGACCCAAATTTGTGTATTTTATGTGAAAAGTGTGTGCATACGTGCAATGAAGTGATAGGCGATGATGCGATAACTTTATCGGTTGGTGGATATAAATCGCAAATTATTCCAAAAAATGCTCAAAGCTTAAATTGTAGCTTTTGTGGGGAGTGTATTGCTGTTTGTCCTGTTGGGGCATTAATTAGCACTGATTTTAAATATAACTCTAATGCTTGGGAGTTAAAGAAGATTCCAGCTACTTGTACTCATTGTAGCAGTGGTTGTAGTTTAACTTATGAAGTCAAAGATTTACAAATTTATAGAGTTAGCAATGAGTTTGAATTTAGCTCACTTTGTGGTGCTGGAAGATTTGGATATGATTTTGAAAATAGAGTATCTAAAAAAGATGAAATTGCTTTTAACAAAACTATCGAAGCTTTCAAAAGAGCTGATACTATTAAATTTTCAAGTTACATTACAAATGAAGAGGCATTAATTTTACAAAAATTAAAAGAGAAATTTGGGTACAAATTAATCAATCCTGAAGCGAAAAAATTTCAAGAGTTTTTAAATGCTTACTCATCTATTACTGGCAAAAATCTATATAGTGCAACTATTGAAGATGTTAAAAAGAGTGATTTTATTATAGTGTTAGGCTCAAGAATTTCTAGTGATAATCCAATGGTGAGATATGCACTAAATCAAGCTCAAAAATTAAATAGAGCTGAAATTATTTATCTACATCCAATTGAAGATGAACTGTTAAAGCCAATTGTTACTCAATTTATAAAATATGAAGTTGGTTCAGAAGAGGGAGTTATTGCAATTTTAGCTAATAAATTAATTGAAAATTCAAAACTACCAAATGAGTTAAAAGAGTATTTTAAAGAGCTTGATATTGGTTATTTAAGTGCTGAGTCAAATATTGGTGAAGAGGAGATTGAACTTTTAAGTAAAAAAATTAAAAGAGCTAAGAAGTTTACTCTAATTTTAGGGGAAGATTTAATCAATCATTTAAGAGCTAAAAATATTGCAAAATTTGCAGGTTTGATTGAGAAATACACAGATTTTAATACTTTAATAATACCTCCCAAAACAAACTCTTTAGGTGTGAGCTTAATTTGTAATTTAGATGAAAATGAGGGAAGTTACTCAATTGGCTACAATATGGATGGTAATTTTAAACTTAGTGCTTATGAGTGTTGTGATTTAGATATGCCTTCACTAAATCAGCAAGAAGGAACATTTACATCAATCGATAAGAGAGTTTTACCTACAAATGTAGCACTTAATTACAATGGTTATATTTTAAGTGATATAGCTTCTACTTTAGGAGTTTGCAAAAAATATACAATTGAGTACACTAAAGAGCTTCCAGCTCACAAAGGTTTTAGAGGTATTGAATTTGATAATTTGGACAATCACTTTAGTAATTATGGTGAAGAAGTTCGAGGATATAGTTTAAAAGTTTTAATTAGCGAAGTTAAAGAGAGTCTTGAAGTAATTGAGAATTTACCAGAATTTAATGGTAGTGTTGTTTATAAATGTGAGCCAATACTTCAATTTTCACCTTTTACAAATATGTCCACCCAATTAAAAGGAGAGCCTATGCTAATTGGTTCAGAACAATTTGCAAAAGTTGCAAAAATAGGTGATGGCGATTTAGTCGAGATTGAGTTTGCAAATCAAAAACTTAAACGAGTGTTTAAATGTGATACAAGCTTAAAGGGAACTGTGGCACTTAATCCAACTTTTGATTTAAGCTTAAGTAATGATTTGCTATTCTCATATCGTTATCAAATAGCAAAAATCCATAAAATGGTAGAGTAATATGGCAGAAGTAACTTTACATATCGATGGAAGAGAAATCAAAGCACAAGAAGGTGAGTATATACTCAATATCGCAAGAGAAAATGGGGTTTTTATTCCAGCGATTTGTTATTTAACTAGATGTTCGCCAACGCTTGCTTGTAGATTATGTGTTGTGGATATCGACGGAAAAAGGGCTTATGCTTGTAATGCAAAAGCAAAAAGTGGAATGAGTGTTATAACTCAAAACGATGAACTCCAAGCTGAACGAAAAGCTATTATGCAAGTTTATGACATAAATCATCCACTTCAATGTGGAGTTTGTGACCAAAGTGGAGAGTGTGAACTTCAAAATTATACACTTGAGCTTAAAGTAAATTCACAAAATTACTCTATAAAAGATACGTTTAAACCAGCTCAAAATTGGGGGTTAATTCACTATGACCCTGCTTTATGTATAGTTTGTGAAAGATGTGTAACTGTTTGTAAAGATATGATAGGCGATTCTGCACTTAAAACTGTAAAAAGAGGCGGAGAAGAGATTAATTCAGAATTTAAAGAGAGTATGCCAAAAGATTCTTATGCTGTTTGGAATAAAATGAATAAGAATTTAATTGGAGTAGCTGATGAAAGCGGCTTAAATTGTAGTAATTGTGGCGAGTGTATTTCAGTTTGTCCAGTTGGTGCATTAGTTTCTAGTAATTTTCAATATAAGTCTAATGCTTGGGAACTTAAAAAAATACCTGCTACTTGTTCGCACTGTTCTATGGGATGTCAAATTAATTATGAGACAAAAGATAAAAAAATTTATCGAGTAAGTAATGAGTTTCACTATGTTTCACTTTGTGGGGCAGGTAGATTTGGTTTTGATTTTCAAAATGCTAATGCTAAAAAAGATGAAGTAGCTTTTAGCGAAACTATTAAAGCTTTCAAAAAAGCTGATACTATCAAATTCTCAAGCTATATTACAAATGAAGAAGCTTTAATTTTGCAAAACTTAAAAGAGAAGTATGGCTACAAATTAATAAATAATGATGCATTAAACTTTAAAAAATTCTTACAAAACTACTCTAGCACAAGTGGAAAAACACTTTATAGTGCAAACTTAAAAGATGTAGCTAATAGTAATTTTGTAGTTTCAATTGGAAGTTTTTTGAGAAGTGATGCCCCAAATACTCGATATGCACTCAATAATTCACTTAGTGTGAATAAAGGTAGTGGCTTATATTTTCATCCAATAGGTGATGTAGTTATTGAAAATTTATCAAAAAATTTAATGACAATTTATCATAAACCAATGGTTGAAGAGCAAATTTTATATTTTATTCTTGAACTTTTTGGCAAAAATTTACCTGATAGCATTCAAAATTACTTAAATAGCTTCAAAGAAAAAAGAGTTAAAAAAGTAGTTGAAACTATCAAAGAGACAATAAAAGAGGAAGATGTTATAAAAGAGGTTCCTAAAAAGGTTGAAAAAGAGGTAGAAGTTGAAGTTTCTAAACTTTTAGAAGTTATAGGATTAAATGATACTTTTTATGAAAATTTCCAAAAGTTAATTGCTAAAAAAGATAGTTTTAGTTTAATTTTAGGTGAAGATTTACTCTCTCATCCAAAAAGTGAGAATTTAGCAAAACTTGCTGGTTTAATCGCAAAATATACAGAGTTTAAAGTTTTAATTATTCCATCAAAAACCAATACTTTGGGTGTAAGTTTAATTTGTGATTTAAATGAGAAAGCTGGAAATTACTCAATTGGCTACAATGTAAAAGGTGATTTTAATATTAGTGCTTTGGGTGAGTGTGAACTTGATATGCCAAGTTTAAATCAACAAGAGGGAACTTTTGTAACAGTTGATAAGAGAGTTGTGCCTACAAATGCGGCAATTGCTTACAATGGTTACACTTTAAATGATATTGCAAATGCACTTGGTCTTAAAAAAACTTATACAATTGATTACACAAAAGAGTTACCAAAAGCTAAAGGTTTCAAAGCTATTAATTTTGATGAACTTGAGAATTGTTTTTCTAATGCACAAGAGGATAAACGAGGCTATTTAATTGAAGCTTTTGAGAGTAAATCAAATGATGAAGTTAAAAATATTGAAACTTTGACAATGTCGGGTGAAGTCGTTTATTTAGCAAATCCACTTTTACAATTTAGTGAATTTACAAATAAAGCTTCTATTTTAAAAGATGAAGCAAAACTTTATTGTAGTAGTGAATTCTTAAAAATGAAAGATTTAAATGATGGCGATATAGTAGAGCTTTCAAATCAAAAAGCAACTATAAAGTTAAAAGTTACTTTGGATGAAAAAATAAAGGGAAATATCCCTTATGTTCCTACATTTGATAAAAATGTGGATAGTTTAAGTCTATTTGATAGTTATAGATTTAGTGAAGTTAAAATTAAAAAGGTGTAGAAAATGGAAACTAGCTACATAATAGAAACAATTATAAAAATTGTAGTTGTTTTACTCATTTTTTCAGCACTAGCAGGTTTTGCAACATATGCTGAAAGAAAAGTTTTAGCATTTATGCAAAGAAGGCTTGGACCAATGCACGTTGGTCCGTGGGGACTTTTGCAAGTTTTAGCTGATGGAATTAAGCTTTTTACAAAAGAAGATATTGTTCCACAAAATGCTATTAAACCAATTTTTAAAATAGCTCCAGTTATTGCAGCAGCTTCAGCATTTACGGCGATGGCGGCAATTCCGTTTTTCCCGCAATTTGAAATTTTTGGTTATACTGTAAAACCAATAATTTCAGATATTAATGTTGGGCTTTTATATGTACTTGGAGTTGCTTCAGTTGGGATTTATGCACCATTACTTGCTGGAATGAGTTCAAGCAATAAATGGTCACTTTTAGGAGGAGCTAGAGCGGCTATTCAATTACTTAGTTTTGAAGTAGTAACTGGTCTTTCAATTTTGGCACCATTGATGTTAGTTAGTTCATTATCACTAATCGATATAAATAATTATCAAAATGGTGGGCTTAGTGATTGGATTTTATGGACACAACCAGTTGCATTTGTTCTGTTTTTAATTGCAGGTTTTGCTGAAACAAATAGAACTCCATTTGACCTTCTTGAACACGAAGCTGAAGTAATTTCAGGTTATGCAACTGAATATTCAGGTATGAGATGGGGACTGTTTTTTATCGGTGAATATGCAAATATGTTTACAGTTGCATTTTTAGCAAGTTTAATTTTCCTTGGTGGATTTAATGATTTATGGTTTATACCAGGTGGAATAGCAATTTTATTAAAAGTTGCATTTTTAATATTCTTCTTCTTATGGACAAGGGCTGCTTGGCCTCATATTAGACCTGACCAATTGATGTGGTTATGCTGGAAAGTATTAATGCCTGTTGCAATAGTTAATATTTTAATTACTGGCATTATTATTATGCTTTAGGAGAAGGAAATGGGAGTTAAAAATTATAAATTAATACAAATAGAGCCAATTCCAAAAAAAGGCTTTGATAAATTTATACAAATAGTAAAAAGAACTTTCAAAGGTGAACTTTTTGTTGGTCTTTGGGTAGTTTTTAGAGAAATGGTGAAATTTAATATTCACACGGTGCAATATCCACTTGAGAAACTTCCAATTTCTCCACGATATAGAGCGGTTCATAAGCTTTTAAGATTAATTGAGAGTGGAAATGAGAGATGTATCGGATGTGGGCTTTGTGAAAAAATTTGTATAAGTAATTGTATTAAAATGGATACAAGAGTAGATGCAAACGGTAGAAAAGAGGTAAGTGAATATACTATCAATCTTGGAAGATGTATCTTTTGTGGCTATTGTGCGGAAGTTTGTCCTGAACTTGCGATTGTTCACGGAGATAGATATGAAAATTCAAGTGAGCAAAGAGCTCATTTTGCAATAAAAGATGATATGTTGACACCAATTGACTTTTTAAAAGAACAAAAAGAGTTTACAGGTTTTGGTGCACTTAGCAAAGATGCAGATAAATTTGTTAAGAAAACTCCTCTTGCATATTAAAACAAAGGGTTAAAGATGTTTGAAGCAGTCGCTTTTTATCTCTTTGCAGGTTTAACTACTGCTATGTTTATCATAGTAGTAATGAGTAAAAATGCACTTTATTCAATGAGTGCATTAGCTGCAGGGATGATTTTTATCTCTGGATTTTTCTTTTTATTAAATGCTGATTTTTTAGGTGTTGTACAAATTATTGTTTATAGTGGAGCTGTTGTTGCACTATATGCCTTTGGTATGATGTTTGTAGATACAACTAAAGATGTAAAAGAGAAAGTTGAAAATCCAAAAATGGTTTTTTTACTAAGTGGAGGCTTTGCACTTTTACTTGTAATTATGGTTTCAGTTCCAATTATGAGTGAGCAAGTTAATGCACTTTATCCGATGGGTCAATCAAATGCACACGATGTTGGGATTGTATTATTTACAAAATATTTAGTTCCATTTGAATTAGCTGCTGTTATGCTTTTAGTGGCAATGATATCAGGTATTATTTTAGCTGGTAAAAAAATGGATAGAAGTTTAACTCTTCTTTCAGACGAAGATATAGAAAAAGAAGAATTTATAGATGTAAAAGGGAGTAAAAAATGATAACTCTCAACCACTATTTAGTAGTAGCATCAATTCTTTTTGCAATAGGTTTAATTGGTGTTATTAGAAGAAAAAATCTTTTAATGCTGTTTTTTGCAACTGAAATTTTATTAAATGCTGTAAATATAGCATTAGCTGCGATTTCAAACTATTATGGTGATTTAACTGGTCAAATGTTTGCCTTTTTTATCATTGCAGTTGCAGCAAGTGAGGTAGCAGTCGGACTTGGATTACTTATCCTTTGGTACAAAAGAAAAGGAACGGTAAATCTTGATACTCTACAAAGTATGAAAGGTTAAAAGATGGAGAAACTTGTTTATATAGCACTCTTTGCTCCACTTGTGGGTTCACTGTTTGCTGGAATTTTTGGGGCTAAACCTAAAAACTTAATTACAGGAATAGTTACTTCAATCCTTTTAGCAATATCAATGATTAGCTCACTTATTTTATTATTTAATGTAAAAGATGGAGCAATTGTTAGTGTAAATTTGATGGATTGGATAGTAGCTGGAGATTTTAAAGTTTCGTTTGGGTTTGTGGCTGACCAAGTATCAACAACAATGATGGCGGTTGTTACAATTGTTTCAACTTTTGTTCATATTTATTCAATTGGATATATGGAACACGATAAAGGTTTTAATAGATACTTCTCATATCTTTCAGCATTTGTATTTTCGATGATGGTGTTAGTTATGAGTGATAATTTATTAGGATTGTTTATTGGTTGGGAAGGTGTTGGACTATGTTCTTGGTTACTTATTGGACATTGGTATCACAAACACTCGGCTAGTTGGGCTGCAAATGAAGCTTTCATTATGAATAGAATTGCTGACCTTGGAATGTTAATTGGTATTTTCTTGGTTTATTGGCATACGGGAAGTTTAAAATATAGTGAAATTTTTCCATTAATGCCTGAAATTTCTCATAGTGGTGTTGTATGGATAGGTATATTTTTATTCATCGGTGCAATGGGTAAATCAGCGCAATTTCCACTTCACACTTGGCTTGCTGATGCAATGGAAGGACCAACTCCTGTTTCAGCGCTAATTCACGCAGCTACAATGGTTACAGCTGGAGTGTATCTTGTAATTAGAGCTAATCCAATTTATGATTTAATTCCTGAAGTTGGAATATTTATAGCATATCTTGGTGCATTTGTAGCAATTTTTGCGGCAACTATGGCTTTAGTTAATAATGATTTAAAAAGAATTATTGCTTATTCAACTCTTTCACAACTAGGTTATATGTTTGTTGCAGCTGGACTTGGGGCTTATTGGATTGCACTATTTCACTTAATGACACACGCATTTTTTAAATCACTCCTCTTTTTAGGTGCAGGGAATGTTATGCATGCGATGCACGATGAACTTAACATCAAAAAAATGGGTGGTTTATATAATGTGATGAAATGGAGTGCAATTTTAATGGTTATCGCTTCAGTTGCACTTGCAGGAATTTTTCCACTTGCTGGATTTTTCTCAAAAGATAAAATTCTTGAAGTAGCATTTAGTGAAACTCACTATATTTTATGGTTTACTCTATGGATAACAGCAGGTTTAACAGCATTTTATAGCTTTAGATTAATTATGCTTGTTTTCTTTGGAAAAGAGAATTATAAAGAATCAGGACTTCATCCTCACGAAGCACACAAATTTATGTTAATTTCAATGTTACCACTTGCTATTTTAGCAATAATTGCTGGTTGGTTTGAACACTCGTTTTTTGAGTTTGTAAAATTCATACTTCCAGCAAGTGAACCTCACGTTAGTACCACTGCTTTTATTTTACTTATTTTAGTGACTTCAGCTATTGCTTTAGGTGGTATTGGATTTGCTGTATTTAAATATAGAGCGGGTGGATTTAGTAAAAAACTTGAAAATAGCTTTGTGTATAAATTATTATCAAATCAATACTATATTCCAAAACTATATGAAGTTTTAATTTCAACTCCATATGCAATTTTGTCAAATATTGCTTGGAAACAGTTAGATTTAAAAGTGGTTGATGCGACAGTTGATTTTATTGCAAAAACAATTTATGTTAGTGGCGATAAAACAAGAGTTATTCAAAGTGGTAACTTATCTAAAATGCTAAGATGGATGGTAGTTGGACTTATTATCCTAATTGCTTTAGCAATTTTACTTAATAGTTCAATTAGATAAGGAGTTTTGATGGAGCATATGTTAACAATTTTAATATTCTTTCCTGCAATCGCAGGAATTCTTGGCTTTTTAGTTTCAAAAGAGGGAATAAGAGTTTATGGAATAACCGTTACCTTCATAGAACTTATTTTATCTCTTTGGTTATGGTTAATGTTTGATACAAATAATGGTGGAATTCAATTTGCAGAGTTTGTACCGTTGATTACAAATTTTGGAATTAATTACAATCTTGGAGTTGATGGAATAAGTTTATTTTTAGTGATTTTAACAACTTTTATGACTTTTATAGGCTTAATTTCACTTAATATTACAAATAATATCAAAAACTTAATTGTAACTTTGTTATTTTTAGAAATGACAATGGTAGGAGTATTTGTTGCTCTTGATGCCGTTATCTTTTACATATTTTGGGAACTTTCACTTGTACCAATGCTTTATATTATTGGTGCTTGGGGCGGAAATCTTAGAATTTATGCAGCAGTTAAATTTTTCTTATACACATTTACTGGTTCATTAATTATGCTTGTTGGTATGCTTTATGTGGCTTATGCATATCACGAAGTGACAGGAGTTTGGAGTTTTTCAATACTTGATTGGCATAATTTAATTGTTCCATTTGGTGTTCAAACTTGGTTATTCATCGCATTTTTTATCGGTTTTGCAATCAAAGTTCCGATGTTTCCATTTCACACTTGGCTTCCTTATGCACACGGACAAGCACCTACAATTGGTTCGGTAATCCTTGCAGCAATTTTACTAAAAATGGGAACTTACGGTTTTATTAGATTTTCACTTCCAATGTTTCCAGATGCTTCAGTTTATTTCATTACACCAATTGCGATTTTATCAATAATTATGGTAATTTATACAGCAATGATAGCTTATGCACAAGATGATATGAAGCAAGTTATCGCTTATAGTTCTGTTTCACATATGGGTATTATTATGATTGGTACCTTTGCCTTAAATGTAGAGGGAATTAGTGGTTCAATCTTTTTAATGTTATCGCACGGTATCGTAAGTGGGGGATTATTTATGCTTGTTGGTGTAATTTATGATAGACGACACACCAAGTTAATGAGCGAATTTGGTGGACTTGCAAGTGTAATGCCACACTATGCAACAATCTTTGGTATTATGCTTATGGCTTCGGTTGGACTTCCACTTACAATGAGTTTTGTTGGTGAATTTTTAAGTTTAATTGGATTTTATAAAGTTTCTCACACTATGACATTACTCGCTGGAATGGGCATTATTTTAGGTGCAGTTTATATGCTAAATCTTTATAAAAAATCATTTTTTGGCGAAGTTACAAATTCAGCTAACAAAAACTTAAAAGATTTAGATGGCAGAGAATTAACAGCTTTAATACCACTTGTGTTGGTTGTTGTATGGCTTGGAATTTATCCAAAACCAGTTTTAGGACCCATTGATGTAAGTGTTAAAAATTTAGTCTCTTTTATGCAAAATAAAGCTCAAACAGAAGAAGCAAAAGAGTTGTTAAATGGAAAATTTGAGGAGACAAAATGATAGAGCCAATTAGTGTTGATTTGCAAACTCTTAATTTAGCATCTCTTGCCCCTATGTTGATTGCAGTCATTGGTGGTTTGTCTATTTTAGTTATAGATTTAATTAAAAAAGATTTATCAAAAACTCTTTATACTATGCTCACTATTTTATTTATAGTGATAGATTTAGGTGCATTGCTAAGTTATGATGGTAGTAGCAGAGGCTTTTTTGATGTAATGTTGGTTGATGGAATTGCATTTTTAGCTCAAGCAATAATTTTAATTGCTTCAGCTTTATTTATTCCTCTAGCTTTAACTTCAAAGCGATTTCACGAGTTTAGTTATCCAGAGTTTTTTGCGCTCTTTTTATTTATGATGGCGGGTTTTCAATTTATGGTATCAAGCGATAATTTAATTTTAATTTTTATCGGACTTGAAACAGCAAGTTTATCGCTATACACACTAATTGCACTTCATAATCGTGAAAAATCTTTTGAAGCAGCAATTAAATATTTTACAATGGGTGCATTGGCTGCTGGTTTTTATGTATTTGGAGCAATGATACTTTATGCATTAACAGGAAGTGTTGAAATTTATAAAATTTCTGAAGTATTAATTGCTAGAGAATTTGAGCCGATGGTATTTATTATTGTTGCAATGGTTATGTTAATAGCTGCACTTGGATTTAAACTCTCTATGGTTCCATTTCATACTTGGACACCTGATGTTTATGAGGGAAGTTCAGCCGCACTTGCTGGATATATGTCGGTAGTTCCTAAACTTGCGGGTTTTGTTGTTGCAATGAGAATATTTGAATTTTTCATTAATTCAGGTATAACTTGGGTACAAGACCTTTTAATCATAACTACTGTTATAACGATGAGTGTCGGAAATATTTTAGCATTAGTTCAAAATGATGTTAAAAGAATGTTAGCATTTAGTTCAATCGCTCACGCAGGGTTTGTAATGGCGGCTATTTTAGTTGGTACAACTCAATCAAATAGTGCACTATTTTTATATTGGACACTTTTCTTATTTACTAACTTAGGTGCATTTACAATGCTTTGGGTTTCAAGACACAAAACAAATAGATTTCACACTAGATATGACCACCCTTATGAAAAATTTGCTGGAATGGTTCATGTTATGCCAATGGGTGCTTTATTGATGGCACTGTTTATGTTAAGTCTTGCGGGACTTCCTCCGTTTGCAGTATTTTGGGGAAAAATGTACTTAATTAGTTCAGTTGTAAATGCTGGATTTGTAGGACTTGCAATTATTATGGTATTAAATAGTGCAATTGCTGGATATTACTATTTAAAATTAATAATTTATATGTTCTTAAAAGAACCAGCACAAAACGATGGAACTATCTATTTAAGAAATGCTTCAAATACTCTAAAAACAATTATAGGATTTTCGGCAATTATGGTAATTCTTTCTATTATGTTCGTAAATCCTCTACTTGAAATTATTACTCATCACGTACAAATCAGTGGTTTTTAACCACTTGATTTATAGATAAATTATTTGTGATATTATACTGTAGGATTTGACAGCCATTTTCATTTGGATTCTTAATATTATAAAATAATAGCTATAAAAATTGAAAAAAGGATTATTAAATGAATAATATAGTTCTTATTACGGGTGGAAATAGAGGAATAGGATTAGAAGTTACAAAGAAATTTTTAAAATTAAATTATAATTTAGTAATTATAGCTAGAGATTTTAGTGAATTTGAATTTAAAGATAATAAAAATATTAAATTGATTGAATTCGATTTAACAAATATTGAAGAGATACCAAATTTAATAGCTTCAATTGGTGATATTGATATTTTGATAAATAATGCTGGTGTAATGAACACATTTTCTTATAATAATTATCCAAAAGCAGATATTGAATTTATGTTGAATTTAAATTTAAAAGCACCAATAAAATTGATAGAAGAAGTCTCAAAAGGTATGATAAAAAAAGGGAGAGGAAGAATTGTAAATAATGCTTCAATAGCTGGTGAAATAGGACATCCTGATATTTGGTATGGAGTTACAAAGGCGGGACTTATAAATGTTACAAAAAGTTTTTCAAAAATATTTGAAAATAAAATAGTTATTAATGCTATTGCATCAAGTCCAGTTGAAACAGATATGTTAAATATGATACCAAAACAGAGACAAGAAGTATTTTTAAAAAGTACTATTGCAAAACGATTTGCAAAACCTAGTGAAATAGCTGAAGTAATTTTTTGGTTAGCTATAGATTCACCTGAATACATAAATGGAAGTTGTATTGATATTAATAGTGGTTCTTTTCCTAGATAAAATGATATAAAGGGCTTAAATGTATAACTTCAATCACTTCAGTGATGCCTACAAAAAATCAAGAGAATTTTTAAAAAAAGATGAAGTTGCGATATTCCCACCTTATGTAACTTTTCAACTTGTAAATAGATGTAACTTTCAATGTATTATGTGTCCTGTAAGTTATGTCAAATCAAATAAAGATGAATTAAATTTTGAACTATTTAAAAAAGCAATTGATGAAATAGCAAAATATGGTTCATTAATTCGTTTTATTGGATATTCTGAACCATTTTTATACTCTCACATAAAAGAAGCAATTACTTATGTCAAAGATAAGAATCTTAAACTTCATATAACAACAAATGGAAGTCTATTAAATGAAGAGTTAATTGATTTTATAATAGAAAAAAAGGTTGATAGTATAGTTTTTTCTTTTCAAGGTTTAGATGAAAATGAGTATTTATTTATGAGAAATACAACGAAAAATAAATTTGATAAATTATTACAAAATATTCAAAATCTATTTCAAAAAAAAGATAAATTTCCATTTATGAAAATAACTACAACTGTAACTAAAAGAGATAATTTAACACTTCAAAATGAGTTTATAAAAAAATATTTAAATTATGTTGATGAAGTTCAAATTACGGGCTTTACTCACTTTATTCATATCGATGAGTATTTTAACAAACCAACGATTTGGAGTGAATTAAATATTCAAAAACCAACTCAAAATGAAAATGTAAAATGTTTTTTACCAAATTATGAAATGCTAATTAAACATAATGGTTATATTTTGCAGTGTTGTGGAGCTTTTACAAATGAAATGAAAGTTGAAAATATCGCAAAAAACTCTTTATATGATATTTGGCATTCAAAAAAAGCTAATGAAATTAGACAAATTACGACAAACGGAAATTTAACCTATTTTAGTGATTGTAAAGTTTGCCCAATTAGATACTCTTATGAAGAGATTTCAAACAGTGTGAGTGATTTGGTTAAAAAATCTACTCCGAATATGCATCATTTAAATGAAAAAGTTGAATGACTTTAACTTTTGTTTCTAATTTTTCTTTTAAGCTTTTTATATCTTTAACATCGCTTTCAAACTCAATTTCACAATAAGTAGCAAACTCTTCGCTCTCTTTACCTAAAGATATTTTTAAGATATTTATATTTATATCAGCCAAAAATTGTAAAAATTTCGCCAAAGCTCCCTTTTTATGCTCTAGACTAATAATAGTTTTATAATAAATTGTATCTTGTGTTTTCCACTCAACATATAACATTTGTTCGTGAGATTTGATTTTTTCAACTGCCTTATTGCAAAGTTTATGATGAATTATTGCTTTATTATTATTTTTGAAAGCTACGATTAAATCGCCCTTTTTAGGATGACAACAATAATCAAACGAAATATCTGAAATATTTTGATTTGAATAAATTAAAATATTGTCAAATTTATACTCTCTCAATTTCAATTTCGTTGCATTTAAGAGGTTTAAAAGCTTGTTTTCATTTTTATAAATAGTTTTTAATCTGCTTTTTATATCTTTTAAAAAATATAAATCTCGCGGGATTTTATAAATATTGTTGACTAAATCTTTTTCTAAAAGTGTCTCTTCTATTTTTTTAAAATCCCTTTTAAATATTGTTTCTAAAATATTTATACCAACAAATCTATCAACCTCTTTTAATCTATTATTGCAACTTATTTTTATATGATTTTTTGCTTTTGAAGTTTTAACCGCATTTTGCCAACTACATCTAGTGATTAACTCATCACCCGTAATAATATTTACAATATCACTATTTTTTAATTCACTCAAAAGTGAAGATTTAACTTTATTAATATAAGCAAATCTTGCTTTATCTCCAATTTCAGAGTGAACTTCATAAGCAAAATCAAGAGCCGTAGCTCCCCTTGGAAGTGTGAAAGAGTTGCCTTTTGGTGAGTGAACAGTAATATCTTCACTATATAAATCATTTTTAACTAACTCATAAAACTCTTCTACATCATTATTTTTATACTCCATTTTATGAAGCCAATCTAAATTTGGATGAATTGCTCCAGCTTTGTACTTCCAATGAGCTGCAACTCCAAGTTCTGCCGTATCGTGCATATTGTGAGTTCTAATTTGTATTTCAAAAATTAAAGAATCGTGAAAAACAGTCGTATGAATTGTTTGATAACCATTCTCTTTTGGCACAGAAATATAATCTTTAAATCTAGCAATTAAAGGGTTAAAATTTAAATGTATTAAACCTAAAACTTTATAACACTCAAGTGGTTCATTTACTAAAATTCTAACAGCAAGTAAATCTAATACTTCTTCCATTGTAACACCTTTTCTTTGCATTTTAAGGTATGTTGAATAGAGATGTTTTACTCTGCTTGAAATTTTTATTTCAACCTTTATAAAGCCATTGCTTAACAATAATTCTTCAATTTTTGAAATAAAGCTATTAAGTTTAAGTTGCATTTTTTGAGTATTTGACTGAATATATTTATCTATTTTTTGATACTCGTCTGGAAAAACATAATAAAAACTCAAATCTTCCAAAATATTTTTTAACATTGCAATCCCTAATCTATGAGCAATTGGGGCATATACAACTAATGTCTCTTCAGCTATTCTTTTTTGTTTTATTGGTGTTAGAGCTTCTAGTGTTAGCATATTGTGAACTCTATCGCAAAGTTTTATAACTAAAACTCTTATATCTTTAATTGAAGCAAGTAATATTTTCCTAAAAGTTAAAGCCGATTTAATGAGCTTTTCATCTGAAGTTGATGAAGTTAACTCTTCCTCTCTAATTTCAACTATTTTAGTAAGCCCTTCAACAATATTTGCAACATCTTCACCAAATTCAACTTTAATAGTATCTATACTATGGTGAGTATCTTCCACAACATCGTGTAAAAGCGAAGCTATAACCATCGATTTATCGCCATTAAAATATGCAACTATACAAGCTACTAAAATTGGATGAATTGAGTATGGTTCGCCACTTTTTCTAAATTGTCCATTGTGGGCTTTTATGCAAAATTGAAGTGCATCATCAATCTCTTTTTTAGGAGCTAAAGAAAAAAGCTTCTCTTTAGCATCTTTTATACTGTTTATATCTTTTAATTTTAAAAAAAATTTATCCATTTTTATTCTTTTTTTATTTTTTAATTAAATTAATCTTTACTTGTACTTACCACTTCAGCAATTTTTAAAACACCTTCTGATATTTCTCGTAGTGCAATTTCACTAACTTTAACTTTTTTTACATCAAGATTTAAGAGTGGTTTTGCACCATTTGCTAACTCATTTGCTCTTTGGCTAACTGCCACTGCTAAAATATACTTATCATTTTTTAAATGTTTTAATGCTCTTGCTGTTACTTGTTCTAATCTCAAATTAACTCCTTAACTATTTTTTACAATTGAACATTTTGAATTATCGCCATTTATTATATTTAATAAGTTTCCTTTATGAAACATATTACAAACAACTATCGGAAGTGAATTATCTTTTGCGAGTGTAATAGATGTATTATCCATTACTTGAATATTCTCACTCATAGCTAATTCATAGCTTAAAGTGTCAAGTTTAATAGCATCTGGATACTTCATAGGGTCTTTATCATAAACTCCATCAACTTTTGTAGCTTTAATTATCATATTTGCACCGATTTCGATAGCTCTTAGAGTTGCCGCTGTATCTGTTGTAAAAAATGGATTTCCAGTTCCTGCTGCAAAAATTACAACTCTCTTTTTTTCAAGATGGCGAGTTGCTCTTCTTACGATAAAAGTTTCGCAAATTTGCTCCATTTTAATTGCACTTTGAACTCTAACATCAACTCCAATATGCTCAAGTGCTTCTTGCATCGCAACTGCATTTATGACTGTTGCAAGCATTCCCATATGGTCGCCACTTGTTCTTCTAATTATCCCATCTTTTGCAGCAGTCATACCTCTTATTATATTTCCACCACCAACAACTATTCCCACTTCAATTCCAGCTTCTATTAAAGATTTTATCTCATCGGCTATAAACCTCAATATTTGAGTATTAATCCCGTGAGCATCCTCACCTGCTAGTGCTTCTCCTGAAAACTTTACTAAAACTCTTTTTCTTGACATAACTTCTCCTAACAGAGATTAAATAAACCTTAATATTTTACAATAAAATTGCTTTAGAAATTCAAAAAAAATTAAACAATTGTATTTCACTGTTTAAATATAGTAAAATGGCATTTTAAAGAGTTCATATAAGGATATTAAATGAGAAAAATAGTGCTATTTTTATTTCCAATTTTACTTTTAGCTAATCCAAATCCTGCAGTTGTAGAAGAAGATATAGTTAAAAAAGGTGTAATAAGTCCAATTCAAAACTTTGTTGGAACACTTTATTTTAATAAAGTTTCAAATATTGCAAGTGAAAGCAGTGGAAAAGTTGAAAGTGTAAAGTTTGAAAGTGGCGATACGGTTAAATCTGGCGAAGTTTTAGTACAAGTTGATGATAAAATTTTAGATTCAAAAATTGCTTCAGCAAATGCAAAATTAAATGTTGTTTTAGCTGAATTAAAACAAGCAAATAAGGATTTTGAAAGATTTAAAGCTCTTTTTCAAAAAAAGAGTGTAACTGAACAAGAGTACGATAAAAGCTTTTATTTAGTTGAAAAGTTAAAAGCACAAGTTGAAGAAGCTAGAGCAAATATAACTGAATTTCAAATTCAAAAAAATAAAACAAATATCAAAGCTCCATTTGATGGAAGTGTTATAACAAAAGAGGTAGAAGTTGGCGAGTGGGTGAATGAAGGTAAAATTATCGCCAAAGTTGTCAATTCTCAAGTAGTTGATGCAATGTTTAATATACCTGAAAAATTCATCTCAAGCTTAGATAAAAATAAAGAGGTAAAATTAACTATAAATGGTAAAAATTATAATGGAAAAATTTATGGAGTAATACTTGAGGGTGATAAATTAACTAGAACTTTTCCTGTTAAAGTAAAGTTAAATCTTGAAAATGAGCGAATTTATGAGGGAATGCAAAGTACACTTTTACTTGAAACCCTAAAAAGTGAAGAAGCACTTTTAGTTCCTAGAGATGCCGTTATTAAACGGTTTGAACAAAATGTAATATTTACAAATGTTGATGGAGTTGCAAAAATGAGTCCCGTTGAAATAGTAGGTTATCAAGATGATAAAGTAGCAATTAAAACACCGATTTTAAAAGAGGGTATGAAAGTTATTACAAAAGGAAACGAGAGAATTTTCCCAAACCAACCAATAAAATCACTTAAGTGAGGTTGAAAAATGGATATAGTTAAATTTTCTATAAAAAAACCTGTAACTATTACAGTTGGTGTAATTTTAATTTTACTTTTTGGTCTTGCAGGACTTAATAAACTTCCATATCAATTAACTCCAAATGTAAGTGAACCTGAAATATCGGTCACTACAAATTGGAATGGAGCGACTCCTTATGAAATTGAGCGAGAAATAATTGAAGAGCAAGAAAAGGCTTTAAAAAGCATAGTTGGACTTGTGAGTTATGAGTCAACTTCAAGCGATAATCAGGGCAAAATTACTCTAAAATTTGCAATTGGTACAAAAACAAGCGATGCTATGCTTGAAGTTTCAAATAAATTAAATGAAGTTGATACATATCCTGAAAATGTGGATAAACCGATTATCAAAGCTACTGGTGAAAGTACAAGCCCTATAATTTTTACAATTTTACAAAAAAGTGAAGATAATCCAAATAGTATCGATAGTTATAAAACTTTTTTTGAAAATGAGATACAAGAGAAACTTGAGCGAATTGAAGGGATTGCTGAACTCTTTATTAGAGGTGGAACTCCAAGTGAAGTTCATATCGTAATTAATCCAACTGCACTAGCAAGTCACTCTTTGACAATTCCTGATATTATCAATACCCTAAAAAAAGAAAATATTAATGTTTCAGCTGGAAGTCTTGATATGTCAAGAAGAGCTTACAGAGTTAGAACTACTGGCGAATTTCAAAATCTTGATGATTTAAAAAATGTAGTTTTAATTTCTGATGGACAAAAAAGAGTAAAACTTGGCGATGTGGCAAATATAATTCATAGCTATAAAGAAAAAAGCGATGTGGCTATGATTGAGGGAATTGATGGAATTGTCGTTGGATTTAAAGCTGAACCTTATGCAAATGTTGTAGATGTTACAAATGAAGTTGAAAGAGTTATAACAGAGTTAAACAATGGTGCTTTAAAAGAAAAAGGTTTATATTTTAAATGGCTTCACGACCAAAGAGGTTATATTATCGGTTCAATTGAGCTTGTAAAAAATAATATTTTAGTAGGTGGAATTCTTGCTGTTATAGTGTTACTCTTATTTTTAAGAAGTATCACAGCCACGGCAATTATTGGAGTTGCAATTCCTATTAGTGTTATTGCTACTTTTATTATTTTTGAAATGTTAGGTAGAAGTTTAAATACAATTTCACTTGCAGGAATTTCATTCGCCGTCGGAATGCTTGTTGATAGTGCAATCGTTGTACTTGAAAATATCGATAGACATAGGCAAATGGGTAAAGGCTTTTTTCTTTCAGCTTATGATGGTACAAATGAAGTTTGGGGTGCCTTAATCGCTTCAGCTTTAACTACAATTGCAGTATTTTTACCTATTATTTTTCTTGAAAATGAAGCGGGACAACTATTTAAAGATATCGCAATAGCTGTTACAGCTTCAGTTATTTTTTCATTATTTGTTTCAATTTCAGTTATTCCAATGCTTTTTACTCAATTTTTAAGATACTCTAAAAAAGAAAATGTTGTAAAAGAACATAAAGGTTTACTTGTAAGATTTGGTTCAAAATGTTCAAATTTTATAATGGCGATTGTAAATGTAACTTTAAAAAATAAGTTAACTCAAGCTTTAACGATTTTTTCTTTAACTTTAGTTTCAATTTTAGCTATAAGTGTTTCTATCCCAAAAATGGAATATTTACCAGAGGGAAATAGAAACTTAATTTTTAATCTTTTAATTCCACCTCCAGGACTTTCAGTAGAAGAAAAGCATAAAATAGGTGATAAACTTTTTGCTGATATGCTTCCTTATATGGAAAAAGATAAAGATGGATTTCCACAAATTGAAAGACTTTTCTTCGCAACTTTTGGAGATGTTATGATTTTTGGAGCTAGAAGTAAAGATGATGCTAGACCAAAAGAGTTAATTCCACTTTTTATTCCTGCAATCAACCAATTTCCAGGGGTTTTTGGAATAAGCAAACAAGCAGGAGTGTTTGAGCAAGGCATCGGAAAAGGTAGAACTGTCGATGTGGATATTTCAGGTGAAAGTATTGAAGAAATAACAAACATCGGTGGAATGCTCTTTGGTGCAATTAATCAATCAATGAAAGGTTCTCAAGTAAGACCCGTACCATCGGTTGAATTACTCTACCCTGAAGTTAAAGTTGTTCCAGATAGAGATAAGCTAAAAGCTTTGGGTACTAATTCAAATGATTTTGGAGTTAGCTTAGATGTATTGATGGATGGACGGAAAATAAGCGAATTTAAAGAAGATGGTAAAAAGAAAGTTGATTTAATATTAAAGGCAAATGATGAGTTGATTAATACTCCTGAAAAACTATATGAAACTCAAATTGCAATACCAAATGGTAAATTAATTCCAATAAGCTCAATCAGTGAACTAGAACGAACTACTGGCATTAGCTCAATTAGACACTATAACGGTAAAAGAACAATTACACTTCAAGTCACACCTCCTGCAAATATGTCAATTCAAGAGGCGATGGAAGTGTTAAACGATAGTGTAATCGCAAGTTTTAAACAAAAAGGTTTACTTGGTAAAGTAGAAATTCATTTGACAGGAACGGCTGATAAACTTGTTTCAACTGTTGGAATGCTTGAGTGGAATTTTATTATGGCTGTAATTATTATTTATCTATTAATGGCAGCTTTATTTGAAAATTTTATTTATCCACTTTTGATACTTTTTACAGTTCCACTTGCAACGGCTGGGGGTTTTATCGGCTTAAAATTAACAAATATGTATGTAGCTCCACAACCTCTTGATATTTTAACAATGCTTGGATTTATCATACTTCTTGGAATTGTCGTAAACAATGCAATTTTGATAGTTCATCAAAGTTTAAATTTGATTAGATTTGAAGATGTTGAACACAAAAAAGCAGTAATTGAAGCTACAAAATCTCGTTTAAGACCAATTTATATGAGTTCATTAACTTCTGTTTTTGGTATGTTACCTCTTGTTTTAGTTCCAGGTCCTGGAGCTGAATTTTATCGAGGCTTAGGAAGTGTTATTACCGGAGGACTTGCAATTTCAACTATATTTACAATTTTTATAACTCCAGCACTTTTAATGTTTTTTATTAAAATGGAGAAAATAGGAAAAAGAGGTTAAATTAATCTTCCTTCTTCCACTCTATTTGATTGTGCATAATGCCTATAATAGAAGGTTCAATCGGTTTTATTTTTTTATTTATAGCTGTAATCGTATTTGGAATGTATAAAAATAGAGTTGGATAATCTTCTACAATTAACTTAAAAATCTCTTTATAAATGCTTGAGAGTTTTTCTCTATCAATCGTTTTTTCAGCCTCTTTGATTAAAGTATCAACTTTTTCATTTTTATAACCAATAAAATTAAATCCACCCGCAAAATTTGACTCACTATGCCAAATTGGATATGCATCAGGAGTAATTCCAAGACCCCAACCGATTATGATTGTTTCAAATTTTCCAGTGTGTACTTTTGTATTTAAAAAAGCTTGCCACTCCATTGATTTAATTTTTGTTTTAATTCCAACTTTTGCGAGTTGATGCTGAATTATTTGAGCTACATAAAGTCTTGTTGAATTGTTTGAATTTGTAGCTATTTCAAACTCAAGAGGATTATTTTTTGTGTATCCAACTTCATTTAATAACTCTTTTGCTCTTTTTAAATCAAGTTTTGGACTTGCTATCTCTTCATTAAATGCAAAAGTTTCAGGCAAAAATGGACCAGTGCAAATTTTACCATGTCCAAAAAATAAAATATCAATCAACTCTTGTCTATCAATCGCCAAACTTATGGCTTCTCTTACTCTTTTATCTTTGAATTTATCAAGTTTTAAATTAAATCCTAAATATGTATAATTTTTGCCAACCTCTTCGATAATATTAAAATTATCTTTAAAATTATCGGGTAATTGTCTTTCAATTTGAAGTGGTGTTAATATGCCAATATCGAGCTTAAGTGATTTTAACATTAAAAAACTTGTGCTAGTATCAGGTAAAAAATGATAAATTATATTGTCAATTTTTGGTTTATGAATATGATAAGTTGCATTTGCAATTAATTCTATATCTTTTGAAGTTTCGTAAGTTTTTAATTTATAACTTCCCACTCCTATTGGGGTTTGGTTAAATTTTGAAGTCATTAAATTCTCTTCATTAAAGAGTAAATGTTTTGGCAAAATTCCCATTAACCAAACTTCTAAAGCTTTAAAATATGGTTGTTTATATATAACTTTTAGAGTTAAATCATCTATTTTTTCAACATTTTCTACATATCTAAACTCACTTGAATATGGTGTAAAAACTTTTTTAGAGGTAATAGTTTTGTATGTAAAAATCACATCATCTACACTAAATTTTACTCCATCGCTCCAAAAAATATTATCTTTTAACTCTATCAAAAGTGTGGTGTCATTTAAAAATTTAAAACTTTTTGCTAAATTAGGAATAATTGAAGCATTTACATCGTATTTAAACAATCCATCAAATATCCAATCAGCAATTTCGCTACTCGTACTATCTGTGGCCAAAATTGGATTTATTCTACTTGGATTTGAAGATATTGAAAGATGTAAAGTTGAGGCAAAAATTGAAGTAGCAAAAAATAAAAAAAATATAATAGATTTCATAATAAAGAAGAGATAAAAGATTATCTCTTTGAGAATTGAGGACTTCTTCTTGCTTTTTTCTTTCCATATTTCTTTCTCTCAACTACTCTTGAATCTCTAGTTAAAAGACCTTTAGGTTTAAGCATTGCTCTAAAACTCTCATCGAAGTTAACCAATGCTCTTGCAATTCCAAGTTTTACGGCATCAGCCTGTGCTGAATATCCACCACCTAAAGTTTTACATACAATATCAACTGAAGAATCTTGTTTTGTAACTGCTAAAGGCAGTTTAACTTTTAATTTAATACTTTCGTGACCACCTAACCACTCATCCAAAGATACTTCATTTATAGTAATTTTTCCACTTCCAGGAGTTAACCAAACTTTAGCGATTGCTGATTTTCTTTTACCCGTTGCATAAACTTTGTTCATATTAATTTCCCTTCACTTGTGCTGAATGAGGATGTTCGCTTCCTCTATAAACTTTAAGCTTTTTAATCATAGCTTTACCAAGTTTAGTTTTTGGAAGCATACCTCTTGTAGCTAAATTAAACAGTTTTTCAGGGGTTTTAGAAAGCATCTCTTCAAGTTTTTTATCTTTAGTACTTCCAAAATACCCTGAATGTGTGAAATACTTCTTATCTTGAAGTTTCATACCTGTGAAATTTACTTCAGCAGCATTAATTACAATTACATAATCACCACAATCTACGTGAGGTGTGTAATAAACCTTGTGTTTGCCTCTTAGAAGTGTTGCAATTTCAGTAATCAATCTACCAAAAGTTTTACCTTTAGCATCAAATACTATCCAATCTCTCTTAACTTCATTTGGTTTAATCATTATTGTTGAATTCATTATTTACCTTTTATTAACTAAACTGTAAAAGTTTTGCAATTGGTGATTGTAGTTTTTTTTTACTTAATAAACACTTAATTTAAGTACTTTTTAAGTAAATTATTTTATTTTTAAAATTTTTTCAATTGCAAGTGAGCAAAGCATCAATCCAAAACTTCCAGTTACTCCTACAAAACTTCCAAGCTCTTTACATTTTGGCTCTTCAGGAGAGAAAATGACTGTAAAATTTTTTGAAAATTTCTCTTTTTTTAACTTATCTCTTACTCTTTTTGCAAATTTATCGCCATAAGTTTTCCAAATAGAGTTAATTTCAATTTTTGAAGGATTAATTTTTTTTGCTGAACCCATTGAAGAGAGAAGTTTTTTATGAGTTTTTTTAGCAATTTGCACTTTTGCTTCAATATCATCAATTGCATCAATTACAATATCAAAGCCTTCAAAATCAAACTCATCTATCCAAATTTTATCTATTTTTGTTTCTATTGGAGTTATATTTGGATAAATCTTAGATAGAGTAAAAACTTTGCTTTCTCCGATATTTTCGCTTCCTATTTGTCTATTTTGGTTTGAAATTTCAAATTTGTCGAAATCAACTATTGTAATATTTTGAATTCCACTTCTATATAAACAATCAAGTGCAAAACTTCCAACTCCACCAACCCCCAAAATTAAAATTTTTGCACTATTTAATTTTTGAAAGTCCTCTTCTCCAAATAGAGTTAAAGTACGAGAGTATCTTAAATCCAAGCTTTTATTTTCTCAATATCATCATAACTTGTCAAATCAAGTTTCACAGGTGTAATTGAAACATAATCTTGAAAAACAGCCTCAAAATCACAAATCATATCTTCACTTGCTTCCCACTCAAGTTTATGAAGACCTAACCAATAATACTCTTCACCTCGGGGATTTCTATGAAGTTGAGCCTCATTTGCATAAAGTCTATATCCTGCTTTTGTAACTTTATAGCCTTGAAATAACTCTTTTGGAGATGGTGGCACATTCACATTTAAAAATCTTCGCTCTGGTAGTGGAAATTTTTTCTCAAAAATTTTACTAACCAACTCTTTTATTACATCTTTTGCTAAATCAAAATTACTTTCATTTATATTTTGACACTTATTTTTACAAACTTGACTAATAGCAATCGCTGGAATTCCATAAAGCACGGCTTCCATAGCTCCTGCAACAGTGCCTGAATATGTTATATCCTCACCCATATTTGCACCTTTATTAATTCCACTTATAACTAAATCAGGCTTATTTTCTTTAAACATCGTATGAAGTGCTAAATATACACAATCACTTGGAGTTCCATCATCCAGCTTATAAAAATCATCATCAAGCTGAATAAATTTCATAGGCTTTGTAAGTGTTAGCGAATGTCCACAAGCTGATTTTTCGGTTGTTGGAGCTACAACTATAACTTGAACATTATCAAGTTCTTTTAGTGCTTTTACTAATGCTTTTAAACCAATTGACTCAAATCCATCATCATTTGTAACTAAAATTTTTCTCAATGAATTTCCTTTAATTAAACTAATTTAAAAAAACTACTTCCACTTCCACTAAATAAAAAGCCATCTTTTGTATACTCTTTAAGTTTTGGATAGAGTCTTATTGCAGGTAAATATAAATCATTTGCTTCTTCAATGCTATATTTTTCAAAAATTTCTAAACTTTTTAAATTTTCAAACTCTTCTTTTTTTGCTTCTTTATAAAATTTTTCTTTGAATTCTTTATAAACTTTCTTAGTATCACAGTGAATTTTTGGAGTAATAATATTTAATTGCAATGGTTCTTCTTCAAAGCATTTTACAATTTCACCAACTCCACTTACATTTGCACTATCAAAATCATAAATAAAAAAAGCTACATCAGAGCCAACTTTTGAGCCAATTTTTGCAAGTTCTTCTTTGCTTAAATTTAAATTTAAATTCTCATTTATCATTTTTAAAAATGTTGCAGCATTACTACTTCCACCACCAAGCCCACTTCCTTCTGGAATTATCTTTGTAACTTCTACAATATTGTATTTAAAAAATTCGCTAATATCGGGATTTTTTGTATATTCTAATAACTCTTTATATGCTTTATAAATTGTATTTTGTTCTAAATCACAAGAAAAATTCCCGACTATTTTAAAACTTTCACTTCGAGAAGGAGTGAAATGAATTTCATCAAAGTAATTTTTAATTAACATAAATCTTGAAATTATTTCGTGATAATTACCTCTTTTGCCAACTATTTTTAAAAAAATATTCACTTTAGCATACGACTTCACTTATTTGCTCTTTAAATTAATTTTACTTTGAAGCTCTTTTAAAGCACTACTATCAACTTCAGCAGTAGCTTTTTTATTCTCATCTTCAATAGCTCTTTTTAACTCTTCTCTTAAAATCAAACAATCACTTGGAGCTTCAAAACCTAATTTTACACTTCCTCTATCAATTGAAATTACTTTTACGACAATATTATCGCCAATAATTACACTCTCATCGTCTTTTCTTGAAAGAACTAACATATTTCCATCCTGTTTAAAAGATATTTTACATTTTCATCAATTTTTGGTATCTCTATTATAGAGAAATATTGCTGATATCTTACAAAATAAACTCCACTCTCTTTTATTTCAAACTCATCTTTTGTTATTTTTTTACCATCTATAAGCTTTTCACTTTCACCTAAAAAAATATTTTTTTTTATATTTAAAACATCTAATGGATTTAAAAATTTTTCATTTTCAAACTTAAA
>DZAZ01000016.1 GCA_022729755.1 Helicobacter cetorum
GCCCCAAAAAAGCCACCAAATCCAATATAAAGTCCATCTTTTAAATTTAATACATTTGCTTTTGAGTTTAAATATGAGCCATAAATAGAGCTAAAAACCATTTGCATAACTGAAATTGCGATTGCAGATTTTAAATCAATCCCTAAATAAAGCAGAGTTGGAACAAGCATAGTTCCACCACCAATTCCAAAAAAGCCTGACATAAATCCAATTAAAATGCCAATAATACTTAATAAAATCAACTTTTTTTCCATTTTTTAAATTTTGGAAATTATACAAAAGCACCCTTAATTAAGTATTTAAAATTTTTGATATATAATTAAAAAGCAATATTAAAAAGGGGTAGCTATGGCTATACAAAGAGGTGGAATTCCTGATGAGGATTTAAAGCATATTTTTGGAGGAAATCCTATTAATTATTCAGGTTTGCTTGATATGGAAGTTGAATTTATTGCAGAACTTGGTTCGATTAAATTAGCATTAAAAGAGATTTTAAAATTTTCAAGAGGTTCAGTTATTGATTTAGAAAAACCAGCGGGTGAAAGTATAGAAATATTTATTAATGGAAGAATTATAGGAAAAGGTGAAGTTATTGTTTATGAAAAAAATCTTGCAATTAGGATAAATGAAATTCTTGATTCAAATACTGTACTTTATTATTTATCAAAAGAAAAAAGATGAAAGTATTAATTTTAATACTGTTTTTTTCGCTAAGTTTATTTGCTTCTACACTTAAAAGCTATAATATTTATGTAAGAGATGATAGAGTTGATGTTATGTTGTCTTTTGATTCGCCTTTTGATAATGCTGTACAACAACAAAAAGGCGATAATTACATTAAAGTAATTCTTGCAGGGGTTACACTCAATAAAGAGATAAGTGAAGATGTGAATAACTCTTTTCTTTCAAATATGAAAATTTTAGCTTTTGAAGATAGAAGTGAAATTATTTTAACAACTTCGAGTGAAGCTAATATTATTGCTTCTAAAACTGCTGATGGCTACGGGCTTAGACTTAGAATAAAAACAAACTCTATGAAAAATGATGATGAAGATAAACTCTTAAATATAAAAGATGAAATTCAAACGACTAAAGATATTGATTATATGAGATATTATATAGTTGTTGGCGTTTTATTTGTATTTTTAATGTTTTTATTAATCGTAAAAAAAATAGTAGAAAAAAGTAGATTAAAAGCTAGAGCTTCATCGTCGATAAAAGAGCCAAATTTATCAATTTTATATCAAAAAATAGTAGATGATAAAAATAGATTGATGCTTTTTGAGTTTGAAGATGCTGAATATTTAATGATGGTTGGAAATAGCAATGTTTTATTAAATAAAAAAGAGTTAAAGAAAAAGATAAAAACAAAACAAGAAGAGTTTGAAGAGTTATTGAAAGAGAGAGGTATGGATTTAAATAATGCAAATATTAAAATTAGAAATTAATGACTTTGCAATATCTCTTTTATCTTTTCGCACTCATTGATTAATCCATCATCTAAGTAGTGAATATTCTCCGTATTTTGCTTAATAAATATAGAGTTTCTCCAGATTTTTAAATTTTGTTTAAATTGTTCCATTGCATTGCCTAGTTTTATCACATTTATTTGAGATAAGTTTTCTGCATTTATAAAAATTTTTGAAAGTCTTATTAGTGCTTGTTCTAACTCATCAAACTCATAAGTAATACCCAAAACTTTACTTGCATATTTTGATAAGATTGAGCTTACATTTGCAAAAGTTTGATTTAAATTCTTTTTACTTTCAATTGAAATTATATTTATATCAAGCTCATCTTCAAGCTCTTTCATATCTGCTAACTCATTTGAAATATTTGCTTGTAAGTGGCTTACATACTCTTTTGCACTTATTTTATTTTCAGTTTCTATTTTTTTATTTTTAGTTTTTTTTACTATTTTATTTATGGTAATTAATAAACTCTCTTTGCCTTCTATTTTTTCTATTTTTTTAATGATTTTTGGATTTCCTACTTGAGAGTTAAGCATTTCCTCATTTAGCGAACTATTTGGACTAATTATAAATTCTAATTTTTCATCATTATTTATAACCTTTACAAAACTATCACTGCCATTTAAAATAATTTCTCTTAAAATATTTTTAGAATATTCCATAAAATTATTTACTAAATCAAACTCAAGCGAAGAGTCTCGCATTGCAATATCAGTTAATCTATCCCAAACAAGCTCAAAATCAGCTCCACTTTTTACAAAAATTTCATTTTCATTATAAACTTCATTTATAGCTTTTAAAATTTCTGGCTCAATTACATTTTCTAAACTGAGCGAATTTACATCTAAATTGTGATAAATTATGCTCTCCATCTCATAAATAGCATAAATTATTTGCTCATAGTTATTTTTAGGATTTTTTACCCCTTTTAGTAATTTAAGTACGGGAATTGCAAATTTCATATCTTCATAAAATTTTATCGCTTTATTAATACTTCCATCTCTAACTGAAGTTGATAATATCCCAAGAACAGACTTCATATCAAGTTTTATTTGAGCTGGAATATGAATTTTATATGAGATTGTCTCAAGTATTGACATCATTCTTGAAGCTATATTTTGGCTTGATTTATACGAAACAAAAGCTTTAATAAATCTATTTGTATAACTTCCAATAAAGCTATTCTCTTCCTCTAAAACTCTATTTACAAAATCTAAAAAATCTTGTTTTAAAAAAGGTTTTTTTATAAAATATTTTATATCATAAAAATAAGTTGAATCTTTTATTCGATTTATATCTACTTCACTCATCAAAACTACAGGAATATCAGTAGTTGCAATATCAGTTTTAATACTATCAATAAATCTTAAAGCTTCAGTATTAAAATTTGAAAAACCAAACAAAATTAAATTTGGTAACTCATTTTTTGCTAAAGCTAAAGTTGTTTTTTCATCGATTCCATCGAGAATGTCACATTGAATATTCTCTGTTAAAGTATTACTCATAAAAAGTTTATTTAATTTATCTACCTCATAAATCAAAATTTTATAATTCATATTTACAACTCCACTTCTCTTTTTTTATTAATTTTTATTATATCTAGTTTAAACTCAAAATTTATTAATATTTTATATAACTCTTATTTGTTATTATTTGAAAGAATTTTTATTTAAGGTTTGATATGTCACTTATTAATAAAATAGAGGTTTCAAGGGGAATTTATTGGGTTGATGTGGTTGAAGCTAATTTATATATTTTATGTGCTTGTCCTGCTGATAGTGTAAAACATTTGATGAAACGAGGGCTTATTTTAACAAAAGAGCAAAATGGAATTAAATACGAAAGTGGTCCAAATGCAATACTTCTTTCCGATGTGATGCTTCAAAATGGAAATTTTTCAAATATGGCAGAGTTTCCAACTTTACAAATGCTTTATCGTCAAGGAATGTTAATTCCAAATCACATAAATAATAACGGTACAAAGCCACTTTTAATTGGCTCAAAAGAGCAAGTACAGATGCAATTAAAATATATTTATAGAGGAAATTATGGTTTGACTTCTGAAAAAGAGTTAATAGAGGCTGGAAGTTCTGAAAAATTAGCAAAAGAGTTAATGAATATAAAATTAAAATTTGCATTTGGTCAAATTAAAAAATCTAGCGATTTTTTGGATAGTTTAATTTTAAATCATTTAAAAGTAGAGATAAAAAATGGTGTTTTTATTGAGCGAAAAGCAGTTAATATTTTTGAAATCACTTATAAAGATGAAACAGTTTTAATTGATTTAAATTTAAAGCCAAAAGAGAATTATGAACCACCGTATAAATTAGGTTTTTATAATATAAAAAGAGAGTATTTTGCGATAATTAATTCAGGTCAAGGCGATGGTTGGGACACAAGTCGTCCGACAATGTCAAGTGTTTTAGTTTATCAAGGCAAAATTTATTTAATCGATGCTGGACCTAACATCTCTTGTACTTTAAGTTCGCTTGGAATAGGAATAAATGAGATTGAAGGAATTTTTCACACTCATGCCCACGATGACCATTTTGCTGGAATTACAAGTTTAATTAGAGCTGACCATAAAATAAAATATTTTGCAACTCCTTTAGTTAGGGCTTCAGTTACAAAAAAACTTTCAGCACTTTTATTAATGGAAGAGAGTAAATTTAGCGATTTTTTTGAAATTTGTGATTTAGAGTTTGATGAGTTTAATAATATTGATGGACTTGAAGTAAAGCCCATTTTATCACCACATCCAGTTGAAACTTCTATTTTTATTTTCAAAGCTTTGGGTAAAGATGGCTACAAAACTTATGCACATTTTGCTGATATTATTTCACTTACAAGTTTAAAGAAAATGGTTAGTGATGAATTTTACGAAAAAGTAAAAGAGGAGTATTTGCAAGAGGTTGATTTAAAAAAGATTGATATTGGTGGAGGTTTAATTCATGGAGATGCAGAAGATTTTAAAAACGATAAATCGCATAAAATTGTATTAGCTCACACTTCGTTTGAATTAACTCCAAGACAAAAAGAGATAGGTTCAGGTGCACAATTTGGGGCGGTTGACATTTTAATTCCTGTAAATAAAGATTATGCTTATAGATATGCTCACGAATTTTTGGAGAGTTATTTTCCTAATGTTGCATTAAGTCAATTACGAATTTTGTTAAATAGCGACATAGTTACATTTAATCCAGATACGATTTTAATAAAAGATAAAGAGCCAAATAAATATATTTATTTAATTTTAACGGGAAGTGTTGAAGTTATTCAAACTAAAGCAAATATTTATAATTTAATTTCAGCTGGTTCTTTAATTGGAGAAATAACGGGTTTAATTTCACTTCCATCAATGGAGACTTATAGGGCGCTTAGCTATGTTCAAGCATTAGAATTACCTAGTAGTTTATATCTTGAATTTGTAAAAAATAATAAGCTTTATTCAAGTATTGAAAAATTAAAAGATAATCGTGAATTTTTACAAAAAACTTGGTTATTTGGTGAGGAAATTTCATATCCTATTCAAAATAAAATTGCTCAAAATATGAAAAAAGCGCACTTTCAAAAAGGTTATATTTTTTCTAAAGAGGAGCAAAATATTTTTTTAATTTCCAAAGGTAAAGTAAAAGTTATGTTGGGTGAGCATTTAGCTGAAATATTAACAGAAGGTGATTTTTTTGGAGAAGATAGTGCAATTTTTCAAATTTTATCTATATTTGAATTTATTGCAATTGAAAATTTAGAAATATTTTTAATAGATGGAAGATTGATTAAAGATATTCCAATTGTTCGATGGAAACTGATAGAAAGAGAAGAAAAATGGAAAAAAACAATTAAATCATTAACATTTAAAAATGAGTAGGGAAGTGTAAATGTTTTCGTATTGTTTAAAGAGATAAGATTACAAAATAAAAAATTATAAGGATTGCTAAATGATAATAAGTACACATATATTTATGTTTCCATTTAGATGGGATTATAAAAGCGAAGAGATAGGTTTAACAAAGATAGAGTTTGAGAATAGAGTAGATATTGAGAAGTTTAAAGCTAAACTTTCAAATAAGTGGGAGTATAAAAAGTTTTCCATTAATAAAGATATAGAATATAATGAGTATATCTATTTTTATGATTATGTGAGAGAAGCAATTTACAACGAAAAAGAGTTTAATGAAAACAAAACATCTTATAGTTTTAAATATAAACATTGTAATGGTGGTAAATATATAATAGAGATAAAAAATAAATCTTATACTTTAGATATTTATACTTTAGATATTGAAGATATAAGCTTAAAGCTTTATGATTCTGGTGTTGGAACACTTATATTTTATTTAAATAATACAAAAGAGTCTCAAAGTTCAAAAGATGATATTTTAAAAATAAATGATTTTGGAAGACGAATATATCCACAATTTTTAGCAGGAGAAAATGGAAAATTAACAGAAGCAGTAAAAGATAAGTTTTTAGCAAGTAAAATAAAAATTGAATTATTAAATGATACATTTGAAGATACTTTTTGTAACTTTGATACTATTGAAAAAGTTGATAGTAATCCTCAAAAAATAGCTGATTTTATTTTAAAACTCTTTGGAGATAACTTTAAAGATAATAAAGAAGATTTAAACAAAGATAAAATTTTAATAAATCCAATAATTGATGATAGAATGTTTGTTGTATGTTGGTATGGTAATAATGGAATTAGTGAACAATTAAAAGCACCTGTTAGTGATTTATATAATAAAGAGTTTGTCGAATATAATTATATCAATAGCGACTTTTGGTATGAGTATATCTTTATAGATGGTGGTGGAAAAACTTGTCAAAGTAAAATTATGTCAAAAGAGTTATTAAAAAAACACTCTTACGATAGATGGATTGGTTATGGCACTCTGTATGCTACAACCAGATACTCTCTTGTGGCATTCTCTAATGATTTTAAAACTTTAAAAAAATTTCATGCAGATTATATACCAACTCATTTAAAAACAATGTATACTCAAATGATAGCTTTAGTTTTAGCACAAAGAGCCTCGATTCTTCGTTTTTCTGATGAAGTTACAAATATATCTCACTTAGACGAAAAAAGTGAAGATAACTTAACTACTAAAGTAGAAAAACTACACAAAGAGTATATTAAATTTACAAATAAAATCTATTTTCGTGAAGTCACAGCACAAGAACAAGGCATAGAGTTATATGATAAAATGCTTGAAGTTATGAAAATTAAAGAGAATGTAAAAGACCTTGATAATGAGATAAGTGAGCTTTATAACTATGCACGACTTATTGAAGAGGGTAAAACTAAAAAAGAGGTTGATAAATTAACAAAACTTGGGAGTTACTTTCTCCCACCAACATTAGTTGCAGGAATTTTTGGAATGAATGTTTTTGGTGATTCAATTGCTAATAGTGGTTGGGTTATATTGTCAATTTTATTTATTGTATCTTCTGTAATAGGATTTAAAAATAGAAGTAAAATTAAAGACATTATCAAGTGTGAATTTAAAGGCAAAAAATGAGTAACTTCAAATTAGAATTTAAATTAATCCAACACACTCCTATAATCCATTTTCAAAGTTATCAAGATGGAGCGACTCTAAGGGCGACGGAGTTAAAGCCAAAACTTGATAAGTTTTTACTTTCTAAAAATTCAAAGTTGCCAAAGAGTGATAAAGATAGTTTGAATTATAAAGTTAAGATAACTTCAAAAGATAATAAAGTAACAGATATAAAATTTGTTACAAGTAATAATTTAAAGATAAATTTTTTCAGTTTTAATAGCGAAATATTAAAAGCAATAAAGGAAAATTTTTCATCTTTTTTAGCAATTAATAATTTTGGTGCAAGACAAAAAAAAGGATATGGAAGTTTTTCTATAAAGGCTAACAATGAGTAAATACATTGCCTTAACAATAGGGTCAATCAGTAAAACATTAAATTTAGCTAGAAGCACTAAAGAGATTTGGGCAGGAAGTTATCTATTTTCGTATATTATGAAAAATATAATTAATAAATTAAGAAACGATAAAGAGATTAACTTTATATCTTATGATGTTTCAGATGAAAGGATATTTCAAAAACAAGGTGTTGGACTTTTTTATGATAGATTTATATTTAAAAGTGAAAATAGCAAATATGAATTAGTAGAAAAAAAAATAAATAGTGTTATTAGTGAAGTATCAAATGAAATAAAAAATGATTTTGGAAAAAGAGTCAATTATTTGAGAAAAAATTTAAATAAAGAAGATGATGTAAATAATAGAAAAAAAATCGAATATTTAATAAAATTATATAGTGATTCTACTAAAGAAGAGATAGAGAATTATTTAAAAAATTATTTTCAAATATACTTTTTGGAATCTGAAAATAGTTCAATAGATGATTTAAATAACTATTTAGATAGTTTTGAATTACAAGGTAAAGTTATTCCAAAAGATGAAGTAAATTATATAAAGCTTTATCTTGAATCTATAAATAAAACATCTTTTCTATGGAATGATAATTTTGAAAAAGATTTTAAATTTTTCTCACTTGCAAGAGTTGCACTTCATAACTATTTTGATTTAGAAATATCAAAAGAGAAAGCAATAGAGTTAGAAAAAAAGTATTTTGAAAATGAAAATATAGATGAACAAAATATACTTGATAAATTAAACGATATTTTAGAGAGTGTAGATAATGAAAAAGAGATTAATTTAAAAAGTTACTATAAATATATAGCAATTGTTTATGCTGATGGAGATAATTTTTCTAAATTAATTTCTACTCTAAGTGAAGATAGAATAGTTAATTTATCAGAATCTATTCAAAACTTTTCAATTAACTCAAAAGTTATTATTAACAACTATGAGGCAATGCCTATTTTTGCAGGAGGTGATGATTTACTTTTCTTTGCACCAATAAAAACAAAAAAAGGACATATTTTTAATCTATTAGATGAGTTATCAACTCTTTTTCATAAAGAAGTTTTAGATAAATTTGAAGATGAAATAGAAAAATTAAAAGAATCTCATAAACCATCTCTCTCATTTGGTTTATCTATCACTTATCATAGATTCCCTCTTTACGAAGCTTTACGGCAAACTAGGGATGAACTTAAAAAAGCCAAAAGTGGGAAAAAAAATGCAATATCTTTTAGAGTATTAAAACATAGTGGGCAATACTTTGGAGCGAAATTTGATAAAAGTTCAAATAGTTATATAAAATTTAAAGAGTTAATAACCACTTCTCTAAAAGATACTAATATTTTAAATGCTCTTCACTATAAATTAGAAGCTCAAAAGTTTATTATTAAAGAAATTGCAAGAGATAAAGATAAACTTCAAAACTTTTTTGATAATAATTTTAATGAATCCATTCATAAAGAGAATGAGTTTTTAAAGAGTGTTAAAGCTTATATGGATGTTGTTTTTAGTGAATATAAGTTTGAAGAAGCTTTTAAATTAATTTTTAGCTCTCTTAGAATGATAAAGTTTTTAAAAGGCAAAGAAATATGAAGTATTTAATAACACTAAAACCACTTGATAAATTCTTTTTTGGTGGAGCAATAAATTTCGGAGAAGATAGTGATAGCTATATTGTCAAATCAAATCTATTCCCACAACAGACCCAGATTTTAGGAATGGTTAGAAGAGAGTTATTAGTTCAAAATGGATATTTAACTCTTAAACAAAATGGTGAATTTATAAATGATGTAGAACAAGCTAATAACTTAGTAGGAAATGGTAGTTTTGATATTGAAAATAATTGCCAAAAGTTTGGAGTGATAAATAAAATTTCGCCACTATTTTTAAAAAAAAATAATGAGTATTTTTTTCAAACTCCAAAAGATTTTGGACTACTTTTTGAAAAAAAAGATAAAAATGGTGAAAAAAGTAATTTTGGTAACTTTATTCCATTTTTAGATGGATATAGTGCAAAAGATGGATTAAAAGAGTTTTTTGTAAGTGAAAAAGAGACAAAAAAAGAGAGTGATATTTTTATTATTGATGAGCAAATTGGAATTAAAAAATCAAGAGATGGAGGCACAGAAGATAACGCTTTTTATAAAAAAATAAGTTATAGATTGAAAGATAATTTTGAGTTTGCTTTTATTATTGAATTTAATGAAGAAAAGTTTATATTAGATAATAATATTGTCTATTTAGGTGCTGAAAGAAGTGCTTTTAAGATGAGTATTAAAAAAGATTTTAATAGAGAGTTTAAGGGTTTAATACCAGAGAATTACTATCAATTACAAGAGTATGATAGAGTTATTTTACTTAGTGACTCTTTTGTAAATGAAAAAATTCTTGATGATATAGATTTTTCCATCTCTGATACAATAGAGTTTCAATCTTTAATTTCTAAATTATCAACTAAAGAGTATAAATTTAAAAGAAGCCGAAAATATAATCTACTTCAAAAATGTTCAGTCCTTTTTGGAGATATAGCAAAAATTGAAAAACATTTAAACAACTCTCACTTAGAGAGTGTTGGATACAATATATTTGAGAGTATAAAAGGAAGTAAAAAATGAGTGACACAAAAAAGACAATGCAAACAAATCTTTATACAATTACAGCAATTACAAATATGCACGTAGGAAGTGGAGATGTGAATTTTGGAGTAATAGATAATTTAATTCAAAGAGATGTAGTTACAAATTTACCAACTATTAACTCGTCATCTCTAAAAGGTGCTTTAAGAGAGCATTTTGAAAATTATAAAGCTGAAAGTAAATTGGTAAAATATATCTTTGGTGCAAGTGCAAAAGATAGCGATAGTAGTAGTGGAAAATATAAATTTTTTGGTGCAAATTTAGCCTCTATTCCAATTAGAAGTAATAAAAAACCATATTTTAGAGTAACTTCTCCATCTATTTTAAATGAGTTTAAATATATGTTAGAGACTTTTGGAATAGAAAGTAAAGAGTCAGAAGAGTTAAAAAAGTTAATTGAACAAATTGAACAAAATAAAGATAAAAATATAATTTTTGAAGATATAGATGGTGTTATTTTAGAAGATTACAAAGTAGAAGAAATACTAAAAAGTGATTTAATTACTGAAAATATTCAAAAGCTATTTGGTGAAAATTTAGCAATCCTAAAAGATAGTGATTTTAATGAATTTTGTGAAAGTTTGCCAGTTGTTGCTAGAAATCATCTTGAAAATGGTAAATCTCAAAATCTTTGGTATGAAGAGATAGTACCAAGAGAGACAAAGTTTTACTTTTTTATCTCTATTCCAACTCATTTAGATAATCAAGATATGAAAGAATTAACAACTTTTGATGAAAGCTTTAATAATATAATCCAAGAGAATATTATTCAAATTGGTGCAAATGCTTCTATCGGTTATGGTTACTCTAAAATTGAAAAATTTCCAAAGGATAAAAATGAAAAGAGTTGAAGAGTTAATACCTAAAGCTATTGAAGTAATTAAAAATGAATTGATTTTTAAAGATATAGAAAAATGTAGTGATAATGAAGAGTATAAAAACAAAATTGGAAAGTTATCAAATGAGTATAACGGCTATGTTTCAAACTTTGGTGCAAGTATTATTCAATCTGGTGTTTTACCAACAGTAGCCTTTTTTGATAATAAGAATAAAGATAAGAATAAAGAGTGTGAAGCTACAAAATTTAAATTTGCTAAAGCTATTGCTAAAATGTTAAATACACTTGATTATGAGGGAGATAGATTAATTAAAATGGCAATAAAAGATGACAATTACAAAAGTCATAAATTTAAAAAAGATTTAAATAATGTGCTTATTGCCTTAAAACTTGCAATGAGAACATTTGAAGTTTACAAAAAAGAGAATAAGAATGATGAGTAATTTAAAAGAAGCTTTATTAGAATTAGGAGTTGCACACAAAAAAGAGAAAAAAAGCAAAGAAAAGAAAAAAAATTCAAATACAGCTTTAGAATCAAATTTAAGTTTAAACATAGGTTGGCTCTTTTATAAAGATTACTATCGTGATATTGATTTTGAAATATTAGATAAAAAAGAGAATAAACTATCTTTTGAAGAAAAATCAAAAAGTTTGATTGCAAAAAAACTTAAAAAATTAAAAAATACTCAATTACCTAATACTCACTCTTTTGAACTTACAACAACTTACCCTGGACTACTTATAGGAAGTGGACATACCCACGAAACTTCAAGTGAAGGAGAGTTTAAAATTGGATTTGAGTTTGATTACACAACAGGATTACCAATAATTAGAGGAAGTTCAGTAAAAGGAGTTCTAAGGAGTGCATTTAAACATCCTGAATATATTAAAAAGGATATATTAAAAAGAGATGATATTGATATAAAAGAACTTGAAGAATCTATCTTTAATAATAGTGATATTTTCTTTGATGCAGAGATAATTAAAGCAAATGAAGATGGTGAATTTTTAGGAGAAGATTATATAACTCCTCACGAAAAGCCACTTAAAAATCCAATACCAATTAAATTTCTAAATGTTTTACCTAATGTTGTATTTGAGTTTAAATTTAAATTAAAAGATGGGTTAATTAAAGCCGATGAAAAAGAGAAACTTTTTAAAGCGATACTTTTAGATTTAGGAGTTGGGGCTAAAACTAATGTAGGTTATGGACAATTTGATGAACTTAAATAAGGGAAGGAGATATATGATAATTGATACTCATATTCACTTAGATAATAAAAAGTATTATGAAGATTTAGATGAGGTTATAAAAAGAGCTATAAAAGTTGGAGTAAAAGGTTTTTTAATTCCAGGAGCTGATGTAAAAGATTTAAAAAGAGCAAAAGAGATTTCACAAAAATATGATGAAGTGTTTTTTGCAGTGGGAACTCATCCATATGATGTAAAAGATTTTGATGAGAAAATATTAAAAGAGTATGTAACTCATCCTAAGTGCATTGCTATTGGAGAGTGTGGGCTTGATTATTATCGTTTGCCACCAAATGAGATGGAAAAAGAGGAGATTAAGGCTAAACAAAAAGAGGTGTTTATAAAACACATTGAATTTGCTAAAAAAGTGAAAAAACCATTGATAGTTCATATAAGAGATGCGAGTTTGGATAGTAAAAATATTTTAGAAAAATATGATGCAAAAGAGGTTGGTGGTGTACTTCATTGTTATAATGCTGATGAAATACTTTTAACTTTGGCAAAAGATGGATTTTATTTTGGAATTGGTGGAGTTTTAACTTTTTCCAATGCAAAAAAATTAATAAATGTGTTTGCAAAAATTCCAATTGATAAATTAGTTATAGAAACAGATGGACCATATTTAACTCCACATCCTCACCGAGGTGAGCGAAATGAACCTAGTTATACAACTTTTATTGCACACAAAATGGCTGAATTGTTAAACTTAGAATATGATGTACTTTGTAAAATTTGTACAGATAATTCTAAAAGATTATTTAAAGAGTTTTGTCAGTTAACTTAATGTAAAATGAATAAAACTTTTAGTGAGGTTGTGTTTTGAGAGTAATTATATTATTAATTTTACTAATAAATTTTAGTATGGGTTCGCTTGTTCATAATGGCTATGATAGGCGAGTTTTTGATTTTTTGAAAAGTTTAAATGTGAATGAAAATTTTTTAAAAGATTCAAATTTTCTTTCTATGAAGAAGTTTGTTTTTAATAGTAAAAGGAACTTTTATTTAAAAAGATTTGGTGAAAATAATAAGTTTGTACCAATTATTAAAGATATGTTAAGAGAAGCAAATATTCCTCAAATCTTCTTATATTTAGCAATGGCTGAATCAACTTTTGTGATAAGTAAAGCACAATATAAAAAACAAAATGCTGGAATTTGGCAACTTAATATATTTACTGCACAAAAATTTGGACTTAGAGTTGATAATTATGTAGATGAGCGATTAGACCCCATAAAATCAACTAAAGCTGCGATTAATTATTTAAAACATTTATATGTTAAATTTGACAAATGGTATTTAGCTTTACTTGCTTATAATTCTGGTGAGGGAACTATTCAAAATGCAATTCAAAAAGCAAAAAGTGAAGATTTAAATATTTTATTAAGTGGAAATTATTTATCAAAAACAAACAAAGAGTTTATTGGAATGATTGTTGCTTTATCAATGATGGGAAATAGCACAAAATCCATCTTTAATGGTGATTTTGAGTATTTAATGAGAAAAGATAGTGGTTATCAAATAGCACCAATAACATTAAAAGGTGGAGTAACTTTGAAAGATATAGCTAAAAATATAAATGTAAATTTAGTTGAGTTACAAAATTTAAACAAACACTTGAATAATGATTATTTACCACCTTATGCAAAAGAGTATCAGATATATATTCCTTCTAATAAATTAGCTTTTTTTAAATCAAATGTTAAAGAAATCAATAAAAATTTAAAAATATCGCCTATTCCTCCAATCAATCTTACAGAAAAGAGAGTTGAAAAAGTTGAAGAGAAGAAGTTGTATATTGTTAGAAATGGCGATACATTAAATAAAATTTCAAAACAGTTTAAAATTCCATTAAAAGAGTTAAAACAAGAGAATAATTTAAAATCACACTCTATTAAAGCAGGAGATAAAATTGTCATACCTAACTAAGATTGTACTTTCTGTATTAACTATTACTTTGATAAGTGGTTGTTCGGCTAAGAAATTGCCATCAAATATGGATAACAATATTACGAGAGATTTAAAACAGCAAAAACAAAAAGTTGACGATAATCAAGACCCAAATAAAATAGATGTAATGGATGATATAGTAATTAAAACTAGAGATTTAAAGTTTCAACCTGATGAAGATTTTGAAACATTTAACGATATATTCAAAGATATTGATGTTAGTATTCGACCATATTATGTAAATGGAAAATGGTACTATCCAATAAAAGCAAATGTTGGCGATAGTTTTGAAGGAGTTGCTAGTTGGTATGGACCAGATTTTCACGGTAAAACAACTTCAAATGGTGAAAATTACAATATGCACGATTTAACAGCAGCTCACAAAACTTTACCTTTTAATACTATGTTAAAAATCACTAATTTAGAAAATAAAAAAACTACATTTGTAAGAATAAATGACAGGGGTCCTTTTATTGATGATAGAATAATTGACCTTTCATTTTCAGCAGCAAAAGAGCTTGAAGTTGTTGGTGCTGGAACTGCTATGGTCAAACTTGAAGTTATTGGATTTGATAAAGAGGTTAATTTTGAAAATGTAGCTTCAAATACTAAAATATACCCAACGACACCTAAAGTTAAAGTTCAAGTTGACAAAAGAAGTAATTTTAATAATTTCAATAATTTTAAAACTACACAAATTCAAAGAAAGGAAATAAAAAGAGTTGATGAAGCTGTTTTTAAAGATAGGTTTTCTATTCAAATCGGTGCATATAAAAATTTAGAAGGTGCTGAAGTTCTTAAAAAACAATATGGCACAGTTGAAAATAAATATAGAGCTAGAGTAAAAGAGATTTCTGCAAATAGTGAGAAAGTTTATAAAGTTTGGTTAAGCGGTTTTAAAAGTTATGATGAAGCAAAAGGTTTTATAGGTAAAGATGCTAGATTTGCGAATGCTTTTGTAATAATGGGCGAATAAATGTATAAATTAATTAGAAAAACAAAAGAGACAAAAATAGAAGTTCAATTGAATATTTATGGAACTGGCAAATATAAAATAGATACAAAAATAGGTTTTTTCAATCATATGTTAGAGAGTTTTTCAAAACACTCTTTAATTGATTTAGAAGTTAAATGTGATGGTGATATCGATGTTGATTTTCACCATTCTGTTGAAGATGTTGCAATTGTAATTGGAACTTTATTGAAAGAAGCAATTTATCCAGCAAAAGAGATAGAAAGATTTGCAAATACTGTCATTGTAATGGATGAGAGTGCAGTTGAGTGTGTTATTGATGTTTCAAATAGAGCTTTTTTAGTTTATGAAGTTCCATTAGATGGAGCAAAAGTTGGTGAATTTGATGTTGAGTTGGTGGAAGAGTTTTTTAGAGCAATTGTATTTAATGCTTCACTTAGCGCACATTTAATTTTACAACGAGGTAAAAATAGGCATCATATTATCGAGGCTACATTTAAAGCTTTTGCAGTGGCATTAAGAAGGGCTTTGAGTAAAAATGAGAGAGTAAAAATTCCAAGTACAAAAGGTGTAGTTTAGTGCAAATAGAGTTAATAGTTCTTGATGTAGATGGTTGTATGACCGATGGTTCTGTGATTTATAGTTCTGATGATGAAATAAAATCTTTTAATGTAAAAGATGGTTTAGCGATTGCAAGTTGGATAAAATTAGGTAAAAAAGTAGCAATTATTACGGGAAGAAGCTCAAAGGTAGTAGAACAAAGAGCAAAAGAGCTTGGAGTTCAATATTTACATCAAGGTATTAAAAATAAAGATATAATCTTAATAGAAATTGCAAAAAAAGAGAACTTAAATTTAAATCAAATCGCAGTAATTGGCGATGATTTAAATGATTTAAAAATGCTTTCAATTGCAGGAATTGCTTTTACTCCAGCAGATGCAACGATTTATATTCACGATGTTGTGGATGTGATTTTAAGTGCTTCAGGTGGTAAAGGTGCAATTAGAGAAATGATAGAGTATATTGTAAAAAAAGATAATTTAGAAAGAGAGTTTTTATCACTTTGGAAATAAAAATATTTTACTTTTTTTCTATTTTATTGGTGTCAGTATTGTTAACACTAATTTTTATAAAACCTCAAGATATAAAAAATATTAAATTAAAAGAAGTGCCTATATTTGAGTTTTCTAACTTTAATGTTTATAAAATCACAAAAGATAAATTAGATTTAATTTTAGTGGCTTCAAGTGGTAATTTTTTTAAAGAAAAAACGATGATTGAAAATTTATCAATGGTAAAATTTTTGCAAAATTCTAAATTAGAGTATTTAACTTCAAAAACAGCTATGTTTAAAGATAATATTTTTTTTTTTCAAAAAGAGGCGACTTATACAAAAAACGATGGAGTTTATATTTTGACAAATGATTTAATATATAATTTAAAAGATGAAATTATAAAATCAAATCAACAATTTAAAATAGATTTTAATGAGATGCATACTTTTAATGGAGATGAGTTTACTTTTTATAAAAATGAGAATAAATTTTTAGCAACTAATGTTAAAGCTGTGATAAATTTAAAATAAAAAGGCTTAAATATTGAAGATAATATTTTTAATTTTATTTATGTTTTTGAATTTATTTGGAGAAAAACTTGAAATTACATCTAAAAAGTTTGAAGCCGATGAAAAAGGTGGAATAGCAAAATTTTTAGGAAATGTAATTGTTTTAAAAGGAAGCGATAAAATAGAGGCAAATGAAGTAGTCATAATTTTTTCAAACAACAAAGACAACAAGGAACCTATTAAATATGAAGCAAAGGGTAGAGTAAAATTTTTGATTAAAATAGATACAAAAGAGTATGTTGGTGCAAGTGAATATGCAATTTATGAGCCTAAGAAAAAAGAGTATTTACTCATTGGAAATGCTGATATCACTGAAACTACAACAGGTAAAAGAATTTTTGCAAATAAAATTTTTTTAAATGAATTAAATGGAAAAGCTGAAATTTTTGGAGATGAAGATAAACCAGCAAAATTTATATTTACAATAAAAGAGAATGAAAAGTGAAAGTAATTGAAGCAAATTTTATAAAATCGGCACAAAGTATAAGCGACTCCCTTCCTCCAGATATTTCAGAAGTGGCTTTTTTAGGAAGAAGTAATGTAGGGAAGAGTTCACTATTAAATAGTTTAGTAAATCGAAAAAATTTAGCAAAAAGTTCGTCAACTCCTGGAAAAACGAGATTAATAAACTTTTTTGAAGTAAGTTATAAAAAAGATGAAATTGAAGATAGATTTTTACTTAGATTTGTGGATTTACCTGGTTTTGGATATGCAAAAGTTTCAAAAACTGAAAAGAGAAATTGGGAAAAGAATTTAACAAATTTTTTATCTAATCGTCACTCAATTAGGGTTTTTATTCAATTAATCGATGCAAGACACCATAATCTTGAGATTGATGTTTTAACTTATGAGTTTTTAAGTTCGCTAAAAAGAGGCGACCAAACACTTATTCAAGTTTTTACAAAAGTTGATAAATTAAATCAAAAAGAGTTCAATAAATTAAAAGATGAGTATAAAAATGGAATTTTCATTTCAAATTTAAAAAAAACAGGAATTGATGAGTTAAATAGTAAAATTTTTAATTTTGTTTTTGGAGAAATGATTGGAAATTAAATATTTAAAACCAATACTATCTGATATCGAAAATATGCAAAAGCTTGTGAAACCTGAAGTGGAGAGTGGAATTATTTTAGATAGAAGCCAAAATGAGATGGCAACTACAATTCGCTCATATACTATTGCAAAAGAAGGTGATGAAATTATCGCTTTTGTGGCACTTCATATTCATACAACAACATTGGCTGAAATTAGAAGTTTAATAGTTAAAGAGAGTTTTAGAGGAAAAGGAATAGGTAAAAAATTAGTTGAATGTGTAATAAAAGAGGGGCAAAATTTAGGCTTAAAAGAGGTTTTAACACTAACTTATCATAAAGAGTTTTTTGAAAAGTTAAACTTTAGAGAAATTCCAAAAGAGTCAATACCAGAGAGTAAAATTTGGGCAGACTGTATCAAATGTAAACATTTCCCAATATGCAACGAAATATCGCTTATAAAAGAGATTTAAAATATTTTTCTCTTTTAGTTTTAATTTTATTTTATGAAGCTATTTCAACTATTTACACTTATTTGCCGCCACTTTTAGGATTTATGTTTATATTATTTTCAAATTCTGTTCAAAATAGAAAAATTTTATTAATTTTTATAACTGTGATTTATCTTTTATTTTTTGAATCTAATAGAGATTTTTTAATTTTTAGTTCTATATTATTTTATTTTATTACAATTTATTATGTTGAACCAAAATTAAATAGTATAGTAAAATGCAATCGTTGTTTAATACCTATTTTAGTGGCTTGGATATATCTTGGTTATTATGTTTTTATAAATTTAAACTATTTCATTTTAAATTTAGAAGAGATAGATTTTAATTTAATGATAATTTATTATATATTAATCGAATCGTTTTTAGCTTATTTTTTACTTTAAAAGAACTTTGTGTGAAAATAAAATTTATAATTATGGTTTTTGTGATAATTTGGTTAATTTTAATTGCCAGAATTTACTTTATTAGTATAAAATCAAATAAATATTACGAAGAGTTGGCAAAACAAAACACTATAAAAGTTGAAAAATTAAATCCAGTTAGAGGTGTAATTCTTGATAGGAATGGTGAACCTTTAGCTGTAAATAAGTTAGGTTTTAGCATTAAAATAAAACCACACTTAAGTTATAAAACTAAAATAGAAATTTTAGATAAAGAGTTAGATAATATTATTAATATTTTTCCAACTCTATCCAAAGAGAAATTATCTAAAGATAAATTAAAGAAAAATTACATAAAAAAAGATTCTCCATATAATCATAAATTTATTACTATAATTGATTTTATTTCACATCAAGATATGTTGCCTCACTATTCTAAGCTTATTTTGAATGAAAATTTAGAAATTGCACCATCTACAAAAAGGTTTTATCCAAATAAAAGTGTAGCTTCGCATTTAATCGGCTATGTTTCAAAAGCAAATGATAAAGAGTTTTCAGAAAGTGAAACTACAAAATTAACAGGAATTGTTGGAAAAATAGGATTGGAGAAATATTATAATAGATTTTTAGAAGGTGAGTATGGATATAAAAAGATAAAAATTACAGCTTTTAATCAAGAAATCGAAGAGATGGAAAAAAAAATACCCATTGAAAATAGAAATTTAACACTTACAATAGATATAAGGCTTCAAAATTTAATTCATCAACTTTTTGAATTTGAAGAAAAAAGTGGAGTTGTAGTTGTAATGAATGCCAAAAATGGTGAGATATTAGCTGCTGGAAGTTTCCCTGAATTTGATATAAATAATTTTATAGGAGGAATTTCAAAAGAGGATTGGGATGCACTTATTACAGATTTAAGGCACCCATTTACTAATAAAATTGTAAATGGTCTTTATCCTCCTGGTTCTGTTGTTAAAATGGGTGTTGCACTCTCATTTTTAGAAAATGGCATAAATGAGAATTCATCAGTGTTTTGTACGGGTGAATTTCAAGTTGGAAATAGAAAATTTAGATGTTGGAAACATTGGGGACACGGAAATGTAGCTTTAGTTGATGCAATTAGAGAAAGTTGTGATGATTATTTTTATAAAAACTCTTTAAAAGTTGGGATTGAAAATATAGCAAATACACTAAATCAATTAGGATTAGGTCAAAAAACTGGTATAGATTTACCAAATGAGTGGAGTGGTGTAGTACCTAGTAAGAGTTGGAAATTCAGTAAATACTCTAAAGCTTGGCATATGGGTGAAACCCTAATCTCTTCAATAGGTCAAGGTTATTTTTTGACAACTCCAATTCAAATAGCAAGATACATGGCACTTATTGCAACAGGTACTCTGCCAACTCCTCATTTAGTGAAATTTATGGCTAATGAAGAGGTAAAAAATGAGCCAAAAGATGTTTTGAGTGAATTTCAAAAAAATCAATTACCACTTTTAAGAAAAGGTATGTATCAAGTTGTTAATCATCCAAATGGAACTGCATTCAGGCATTTAAAGACAAAAGTAAAAGTAGCTGGAAAAACTGGAACTGCTCAAGTTGTTGGTATTCCTCAAGAAGAAAAAAAGAGAATGAAAGAAAAAGATATGGAGTATTATAGACGCTCACACGCTTGGCTTAGTGTTTATGCACCTGCAAATAATCCACAATATGTAATCACAGCATTAGTAGAACACGGTGGACACGGAGGAGAAGCGACAGGTGGAATTATAAGTGAAGTTGTAAATAAACTAGTTGAACTTGGATATATAGCAAAAGAGAGTGAGTGAAGTTTAAACTTTAATATCTAAATTTGTACCTAAAAAATTATTATAGTAATTCATTTTAGCCTCAACTTTTGGCTCTTTTGAAATTTGAGTATTTAAAGTTTCAATATTTTTATCTAAATCCTCTTTTTTTAAAGAGTTATTTTGCATTGCTAAAGAGTTGTTTAAATTCGGTGTTATTGTCATTTTTCAGCCTTTTTATTAAGTTAAAATCAAAAAAGCAATAACTATTCCTAAACTCTTAAACCTTTAAAATAGAAGCTATATTATGTTTTGAAACTATAATATTTTGTTTTTTCTTAGCTACATTTAATCTATCCATTGCTTTTTTCATTGCAAATTCAAAATTACTATCTTCATCTCTACTTGCAACTCCAATACTCACAGTTGCACTAATTTGCTCATTTTTATACACAAATTTACTATGATGTAAAGCTTCTACTATATGTTCGCAAAATTTCAATCCATCTTCAAGTGACTCATTATTTAAAAATAGTAAAAATGTACGAACATCCATTGCATTCATAATATCACCATCATTTAAATCTTTTATTGCAATTCTTCGGAAAGTTTGAAAAATTACATCCCAAGTTTTTTTGCCATAATTATTTATAATATTACTATAATTATCAAGCCTAATTATCGCAATTGTATAAGGTTTTAAATTATCTTTATATTTTTTTTCTAAGCCTTGAACTCCACCTATTTCAAAAGCTTTACTTACAAAATTACTTTGAAATTTCTCTTTTTCATACTCAAGTTTTACAAGTTTTCCCTCTAACTCTTTAACTTTATTTTCCAGTGAATTAATATCCTCTTGCTTAGTTTCTATAATATCGTTAAATTGGCTCATTCCTCGCTCAAGTGAAGCTACTAAGCCTAGCATTTCCATCTTTTTTGTGTCAAAATCATTACTATTTGAAGAACTTATTATATTTTTGACATCTAAAATTCTCTGTTTAAAATTGTTTTCGCTTGAGAGTTGAAGTAAATTAAGTAGCACATCTTGTGCTTTTTTATTTGCTATTATAAATTCACTTCTATCTAACTCCTTTCGTTTTGCGATGATTTTTTTTATCTCTTCTTGAGTTGCACTTGTTACGATTATTTCTGGACTTAATTTTAATTTTTTATCTAAATTTATTATTAAAGTGTTAAGTTCGGATGTGATTGATGGAATAGTTGAAGTTATAATAAGTGAGGATAAATTTTTATAATCTTGTAAGATTTTATCTCTTTGGCACTCTTGTTGAAGTTTTTCTATTTTTTGGCTAACTTCTAAAATTGTTTTTTTTAAATCGCTTTTATCAATATTTGAAATAATTTCAAGCTCTTGCAAAAAATTATTATCATAAGTTTCACTAAAATTTTTCCACTTCTCTTTTAAAACGATTAAATCACTCAAAGTCATATTTGTTAATCTATTAAAAGAAGTTTTGGCTAAATTTAGAGCTTCTTTATTGTGTAAAAGTGAAATTGCTTTTAAAATATATTTAGTTAAAAATATCAATTCATCTAAAAATTCTCTATTTTCTTTAAGTTTTAATCTGTTAAATTCTGCAACCAAAAAAGTCATAAACTCTTCAACTGTTTTTATATTTTTTTTATAAATATCTCTTTGAACTTGTGGAGGTAATCTCTTTATAAATCTATCCAAACCATTTTCGCACTCTTCAAGATGAACACCATTTGTTATTGCAATTTTGCAAAACTCTTTTTTGTACTCATTTGGGGTTGCAATTTTCTCATTTTTAGTTAAATTAGTCAGTGTTTGTTTTACTATTTCGCTAAACTCCACCTTTTAATCACCTCGCTTTTTAATATAATTTGTTAAAATTTCAAGTAGCAATTTTAGTAAAATAAGGATTAAATTTTGGCAAGATTAAGTGTTGATGAAGCAATAAAACTTATAAAAGAAGCACCACTCAAAGAGTTGGGTGAAATGGCACTAGAAAAAAAAAGGGAATTGCATCCACAAAAAATTACTACTTTTGTGGTTGATAGAAATATAAATTATACAAATATTTGTTTTGTGGATTGTAAATTTTGTGCATTTAAAAGAAAAACAAAAGATAAAGATAGTTATATTTTATCTTTTGAAGAGATTGGCAAAAAAATAGAAGAACTTATTGAAATTGGTGGAACACAAATTTTATTTCAAGGTGGGGTTCATCCAAAGCTTAAAATTGAATATTATGAAGAGTTAATTGAATGGATACATAAAAATTATCCAACAATCACAATTCACGGCTTTAGTGCCGTTGAAATTGATTATATTGCAAAAAGTTCAAATTTAAGCTATTTGGAAGTTTTAAAACGATTTCAAGCCAAAGGATTAAGCTCAATTCCTGGGGCTGGAGGAGAAATTTTGGTTGATAGAGTGAGGGAGATAATTTCACCAAATAAGCTAAAAACAAATGAGTGGTTAAATGTGCATAAAACTGCCCACCAAATTGGAATGAAATCCACAGCAACTATGATGTTTGGGACACTTGAGAGTGATGAAGAAGTAATTGAGCATTTTGATAAAATTAGAACTCTTCAAGATGAAAGTGGAGGTTTTCGGGCTTTTATTATGTGGTCATTTCAGCCACACAATACTCCATTAAAAGCTGAATTTTCACATATTCATAAAAGCTCATCAAATCGCTATTTGAGATTACTTGCAATTAGTAGATTATTTTTAGATAATTTTAAGAATATTCAAAGTTCTTGGGTAACTCAAGGTAGTTATATTGGTCAGTTAGCTTTGCTTTTTGGTGCAAATGATTTGGGTAGTACGATGATGGAAGAAAATGTCGTTTCAGCCACAGGAGTTAGTAATAAAATGAACCAAAACGAAATGATAAAACTTATAAAAGATATTGGAGAAAATCCAGCAAAAAGAGATACGGCTTATAATATACTAGAGAAGTTTTAGCTTTTTTTAATAAAAATAGCTAACTCTTTATCAACTTTTTTGATGTGAATATTTATCCAATTTAAAAGCGATGTTTTTAAATTTTGAACTAACTTATGATTAATTCCATTTTCATTAATAAATTGTTTAAACATATAAACCTCTTTCATAAAACTTGAGTGCATATCGCGATGTTCTTCAAATTTATCGTAATTATATTTAATTTGCAATCTCTCCTCTTCAGCAAAATGCCTAATTACATAATCTTGCAAAAATTCAATCACTTCAACAACTTTTATTTCACCGTGACCACTCTCAATTGAATAGATAAACTCTTTAGTTTTATTAAATAACTCTTTGTGTTGTTTATCTATATTTTCATCTCCGATAGCATAAGCATTTGACCAAACTACCGAGTTTTTCTTTAAAAACAAACCTAGCTTTTTATCGATGTTGCAAATATGGTTTATTAACCAATTTACAACTTCGTGCTTTACTTCACTTGCCAAATTATCACTTATGCCGTGTTTATCAACCTCTTTTTTAAATTTATAAACTTTTTTGACAAAATTTGAGTGCATATCTCTATGAAACTCAAATGCTGGATAGTTATACTCTAACTGGATTTTCTCTTCATAAGCAAAATGCTCTATCACATAATCACATAGAAAATCCACTACTTCCATTACTTTCTCTCTATTTTTTGTAGCGATTGCTTCTAATAGTTCATTTGATTTATTAAATAACTCTTTGTGTTGTTTATCTATTTTTTCTATTCCAACAGATAAGTCACTGCTCCACTCTAACTCTCTCATTTTATTTACCTAAAAAGTTTTTGCTCATAATATTAGAGCTAATTTTAGTTGAAACTTCTGCTAACTCTTTTGCAATGTCATTTGTATCGTTTGAAATTTTAGCATTATTATTTGTTGCATCATCTATCTCTAAAATTGATTTATTAATTTGCTCAATTCCGTGAGATTGTTCTTTAATATTCTCTTCAATTTCGCTCATAGATTGCACTAAAGTATTAACACTAAGGCTTATATCGCTTAGTGATTTTTGAGTTTTTTCAGCTAAGTTTCTAACTTCATCAGCTACAACTGCAAATCCTCGCCCGTGGTCTCCAGCTCGTGCAGCTTCGATTGCGGCATTTAGTGCTAATAAATTTGTTTGGTCAGCAATATCGCCAATAATAGTTATGACATTTTTAATATCTTGAGATTGCATATTTCCTGCAACAGCTTTTTCTACAATAGAATTAGTTGTAGTTGTGATGGCATCTATCTCTTTTGTAACTCTTGCTAAATTTTTAGCTTGTTCTTTGGCTGAAGTTGAAAGTTTACCTACAAAATTTGTTAAATTAGATGAGCTATTTTGAAGTATTTTTGAGTCATTTGCACTTGCTTGTAACATTTGCGAAATATCACTTCCAAGCTTATTTACACCGTTAATTAACTCTTTAAATTCACCCTCTAAATTTCCAGATTTTATTGAAGCAGTATAATCCTCTTTTGAATATTTTAAAATAACTTCTAAAATATTTTTTGTATTAAGTTCTAAATTCTCAAGCATTAAGTTAATAACATTTTTCAACTCTTTTAATGCAGGATTATCACTATCGGCTTGAATTCTATGATTTAAAATTCCATTTTGAACTTTTTGTGCAACTATTGTTGAATCTTGAATAACTTTATTGTCTTTTTCAATTCCATTTTTAATATTTGTCACACTTTCGTTTATAATTTTAGCCATTTGACCTATCTCATCGTTAGAGTAAATATCCACTTGTTCGATTTTATCACTTTTTTTATTTAAATAATTAAAAAATGTAATTAAACCTTTTTGTAAATTCTCTAATGGAGTTGATATTCCTCTTTGGACAATAAAGAATATAATTAAAGTCATAGAAATGATTATAATAAAAATTGTGATTATAAAAAGAGTTATAGTTGAATTTATATTCTCTTTTGTAAGTTCTCTAATATTAGCGATTTCATCGTCAATATCATCTATATAAACCCCTGTTCCAATAATCCAATCCCATTCACTAAAAAGTGAAACATAAGATATTTTTGGTTGAGGTGCATCTTTCTTTGGTTTTGGCCACATATAATCTACAAATCCACTTCCACTCTCTTTTGCAACTTTTACAAACTCATTAAATAAAAATTTTCCATTTGGGTCTTTATTTTGTGATAAATCTTTTCCATCAAGTTCTGGCTTAGTTGGGTGCATAATCATTGTCGGTTTTAAGTCATTTATCCAAAAATAATCGTCTCCATTTTTTCCAAATCTCATAAGTGAAATAGTTTTCATCGCCTCTTTTTGTATCGCTTCAGTTACATTTGAGATATACTCACCCGTTCCAATTACCCAATTAAAGGGCTTAAATAAAATAACATATGAAACTTTTGGTTGAGGTGCATCAAAATTTGGTTTTGCCCACATATAATTTACAAATCCACTTCCACTCTCTTTTGCAACTTTTACCATTTCATTAAATAAAAATTTTCCCTCTGGGTCTTTATAATCTGATAAATCTTTTCCATCAAGTTCAGGTTTAAATGGATGCATAATCATAGTTGGTTTTAAATCATTTATCCAAAAATAACCACTTTCTCCATATTTTGCACCTTTTACTAAATTCATAATTTGACTTTTTAACTCATCTTCTTTCATATGAACTTTATTTTTTTCATAAAAAGCTGTTATTGAATTTATTAGCGAATCGGTTTGAGTTGAGAGTTGTTTTCTGACCTCCTCTTCAACTTTATCTTTAGAGGTTCTATCATAAAAAGATTTCAAAGTTTTATGTGCGATTTCAATTGAAGTTTTAATTTCACTTTTTCGTGTCTCAAAAACTTTATCTCTATATCTCTCTATGCTCTCTTCTGAAATTTTATAAATACTCATAATTGTAAGCATTGTTATAACGACACTTGTTACAATTATAGAAACTGTAACAAGTATTGCGACTTTCCACTTGATATTTAAGTTTTGCAAATTAGCAATCATTACTTTATTTTCCTTTTTAATTTATATTATAGTTAGAAACTATAATATGCGATAAATCTATACTCATCCCATCCCCTATTATCAGTTGCAAAGCTATCAGGGAAATTTCCTCTAAATCTAAGTTTTAAATTTTCTATTTGAGTTTTGTAAATTAAATCAAAAAAGCTCTCTTTTGCAACCCAACTTTTACCGTTAATATATGAATTATCTTTGCCAATATCAAATTCCATATAACTTACATTTGCACTAAGTCCATCAATTCCGATTTTTGCCATATCTTGCTCAACCCCAACTCTCCAAGAATTTGTATCTGCAAAAGTTCCGTGTCTTGTAACCATTCCTTGAACAAATAAAGGATATCCACCCCAAGGTGTGATAATTCCACCATTTTGATTAGCTCCAATACTGCTACCAGTTGAATTGTAAGCTACATAAAATTGAGTTTTATCAATTGTTAAGTTAGCCTTCGCTCCAAAAAGTTCAGAATTAATTTCACCTGCAAATTTATCGCCAACATCATCCTCTTTTATGTATTGTCCTGAAAGTGTTAAATTTGTAGTTGCATCAATTATAAATTTATAATCAGCTTGTCCATAAATTGCATTTAAAATATCGTGTGCATAATAGTCCCAAAGTTGAGCTTTTAAATTTGGAATTCCTTGATAAATTACTGCTAGAGCTGTTACTCCGTTTGTATTTCTAGCATTCATTCCAAGTGCTGAATTTTCTAAATCTACAAATTTTCCAACTTCTCTAGCTAAACCATATCCACTTTGAAGTGCTAAATTATCTTTACCATAAGCATTTGCAAAAGTTCCTTCAGCAATTTTGTTTACTTGTGCTGCGATAAAAGTAGTATCTTTTAAATAAGTATTTGTTAAAACTGCCGCTTCAAAGTGATTTGGTATCATTCTTACATCATCAGCTCCAGCTAATGGAGTATCAAGTTTTTGTCTACCAATTTTTAATGAAGTGTTCATAGCTTTATACTCTGCATAAATTTCAGCTAATATCGAATAAGAATCTCCATTTTTTCCAAAAAGTGTTGGGTCAACTTTGCCTGCTTCATCATCGTTTATCCCAAGTCCATTTGTAGTATGTGTTGATGCACCAAGGCTAAATCCATTGTATTCAGCTGTGTTATACTTTATGTGTCCACCAACTGATAAAGCCGACCTATCTAATTTCTTGCTGATTGTTTCAAAGTTATCATTCCAATCTCTATTGATATAAAAAGTTCTAATTTCTCCGCCAATTTTACCTTTGCCAAACATATCAGCAAGATTATCAACTTTTACACTTTCCCCATCTGCAAAAGAACTTAAAGCTAAAATTACACTAATTGATAAAACCTTCTTAAACATTTTTTTACTTCCTTATTTTGATTAATATAAAATTCCACTTCCAGTAATTTTGTGGCTTCTATCTTTTGCATACACTCTTTTTCCATCGATTAAATCATATTTCCAAATCGGTGCATTTGCTTTAAAATCTTCCACAAATTCATCAATTAACTCAAGTGCAACTCTTCTTTTTGGACTTATAACTCCTGCAATATATGAGCTTTCGTGCACAAACACATCTCCAATTGAGTGAGCCATAAATATTTTTGCATTCAATTTATTTGCTCTCTCTTGCCAAGCCTCAAACCATTTTCTTAAAATCGGCTCATAAACATCAAAACTTAAACCATCAATTGAATTCTCATCTCTCACAACACCGATAAAATGGATAATTGCACCATAATTATTTTTATGATTTAACTCATACCATCTATTTGTAATTTCATTTACATTTAATGCTTTTTTATGAAGTTCAAGCATACTTAACCACCACAAACAGGAGGTAAAAGCGAAATTCTATCTCCACTTTTTAACTCTATATTTAAATTACAAACTATTTCATCATTTATTGCAACTGCACAATCTTTTAACCACTCTCTTAACTCTTCATCTTCGTTTAAAACACTCTTAACATCGGCTAAATTATTCGCTTTGATTTCTATTGTATCTTTATTAATAGGTCCTAAAAACTCTATTTTTATCACCTGTTTTTCCTTTTGCAAATTTTTTGCTAATTTTAACTAAAATTTATTAAAAAAAGTTCTTTTTATGAAAATACTCCACTAATATTAGTGTTGCATTTTGGACATTTTCCATCATTTAAAATATTTTTTATCACTTTAAAACCACTTCTTTTAATTAAAACTTCATTGCAATTTGGACAATGTGTTTCGCTAGGCACTGGAACATTACCTAAATAAATATATTTAAGCCCCGCAAGTTTGCCTATTTCATAAGCATCAGTTAATGATTTTAATTTTGTAGGAGAGTGTTCATTCATTTTATAATCAGGATGAAAAGCACTCAAATGCCACGGAACATCGCAACTTAATTCATTTGCAATAAATTCAGCCATTGCTTTTAACTCATCTTTACTTGAATTAATTTCATCAATAACTAAAGTTGTAATCTCTAGCCAAATTTTATTTTTTACCATAAGTTTTAATGTATCTTTAACTTCATCCAATCCACCTTTTAATATTTTTTTATAATATTCATTATTAAATGATTTTAAATCTACATTTGCACCATCGACCCAACTAGCCATATCTTCTATTACTTCTTGCGACTCAAATCCATTTGTTACAAATATATTTTTAAGTCCATACTCTTTTGCCAAAAGTCCGACATCTTTTGCATAAGGATAAAAAATAGTTGGTTCATTATAAGTGTAAGAAATAGATTTTGCTTTGTATTTTAGAGCTAGAGCCACCATCTGTTCTTTTGTAACTACGATACTTTTATCGATTTCGTGAGTTTGTGAAATTTGCCAATTTTGACAAAATGGGCATTTAAAATTACATCCAACTGTTCCAAAAGATAAACTTGCAGTTGATGGTAAAAAGTGATAGAGTGGTTTTTTTTCAACTGGGTCTACATTTATTGAGCTTGGATGATTATAAACTAAATTTTTGAACTCTCCATTTTCATTTTTATTCACTCCACAAATTCCAACACTTCCATCTTTTAACACACAATGATGGCGACATAATTGACAAATCATTCTATTTTTTTCATCGATTTTATAGTAATTCATATCTGTTCTCCCCTTTTTTTTTAAATTTCACATTTTTTTTACATTTTTTCACTAAAATTATAATATCTTTTTTAAATCAAAGGAACATAAAGCAAATGGACAAGAAAAAGGCTGAAATATTTAAAGTTTTAAAGACACTAAGGGTTTTATATGTTGAAGATGATAAAAGTATTAGAAGTGAACTTGAATTAAATGTCAAAAACTTTTTTTTAAATTTTACAACTGCCGTTGATGGAAGAGATGGTTTAGAAAAATTTAATTGTGAAAAAATGGATATGATTATTACAGATATTGAAATGCCAAATTTAAATGGGCTTGATATGATTAGAGAACTTAGAGAAATTAGGAAATATGATGTGCCAATTATCGTAACGACTGCTTTTAATGAAGTGGATTATTTAGAAAAAGCTCTTGATTTATGTGTTGATGGATATGTGAGTAAACCTTTTAAAATTATGAAACTATTTGAAGTTATAAATAGAGCTTCGGCTAAAGTTATAAATAAGCGATTGCAAAAAGAGTTATACACTATAAATAAAAATTTGGAAGATAAAGTTGAAGAGAAATTAAATGAGTTAAGAGAAAAAGATAAAGTTATGCTAAATCAATCTCGTTATGCACTGATGGGTGAAATGATTGATGCGATTGGTCATCAATGGAAACAACCTTTAAATGTTATAAATTTAATTACTATAATGTTAGATGAAAATTGCGATATCAAAAATTTTGATTACACTTATTGCAAAGAAACATCTAAAAAGATTTTTTTTCAAATTGAGCATTTAAGTCAAACATTAGATGAGTTTAGAGGCTTTTTTAGAGTAAATAAAGTAAAAACAATTTTTAGTGTAGAAAATGTTATAAATTCAGTCTTACTTTTGGTTAAAGATGAGTATGCTAAAGAGAGGATTGACATTAAAGTTAAAGGCGAAGATTTAACTATGGATGGCTTTGCAAATGAGTTAAAACACGTTTTTTTAAATATTATTAACAATGCAAAAGATGCATTTATAGAACGAAATATTAAAGAGCGAGAGATTGAATTTGAGATTTCAAAAATTAAAAATAATATTGTAATCTACATTCGAGACAATGCCGATGGAATAGGCAATGAAGAAGTATTTTCGCATATTTTTGATTTAAACTTCACAACAAAAAAAGGCAAAGGTAGTGGTTTAGGGCTTCATTTAGCAAAAATCATAATAGATAATATGCAAGGTGAAATAAGTGCTAAAAATTCTCAATTAAACGGTAAAAATGGCTTAGAGTTTAAAATAGTATTAAAAGGCTAAAAAATGAGAATTACAAGGACAAATATTAGATTAATTATGAGTTTATTGAGTTTTATTACAAAAAATCCAAAAATTTTATTTTATATTGTTCCAATTTTTGTTGGAAGTTTTGGGCTTTGGTATATTTATGATTATTATACTAAAGAAGATATGATATTTATGGGAATTCCTGATGGAAAACATAGTGTTAAAACTTTAAGAAATGATGGTTTTGTCGTTGGTTATTCTGAAGATAGAAAAAATCCACTTTGGGTAAGCTATAAAGTTAAAAAGGTTCCAGATGGTAGCATTAGTTTAAAAAGACCAACTAAGTTTGAAGTTGATAATAGAACCTCTTCTGGTGTTAAACACGATGATTATACGGGAAGTGGTTATGATAGAGGACATATGGCACCAAATTATGCAATCTCTTCACTTTATGGAAAAGATGCTCAACTTGATACATTTTTAATGAGTAATATTACACCTCAAAAACCTGATTTAAATCGGAAACTTTGGCAAAGACTTGAAGAGGTTGAGATTAAATATTTTACAAAACTTGATGATGAGGTTTATGTTATTACTGGACCTATTTTTGATGAGAATATTCAACTATTAAAATCAGATATTGAAGTTCCTGATGCTTTTTATAAAGTTTATGCGATGCAAAAAGGTGATGATGTTAAAATGCTTGGATTTATTATGCCTCAAAATGTAAAAGGTAATGAAGGGCTTGATAAGTATGTGGCTAGTATCGATGAAATTGAGCGACTTAGTGGATTTGATTTTTTTCATAAGTTAAATGATGAGATTGAAAATAAAGCTGAAGCTAAAATAGATATCGATGCATTTAATCTTAAAAGTGTTGCAAATTTAAAAGGAAGATATTAAATCAACACCTTCGCCAAAAAAATCAAGCTGATTTTTCATTAATCATAGCAAATACG
>DZAZ01000017.1 GCA_022729755.1 Helicobacter cetorum
AAATGCTTGAAATTTCGTTGCTTTATACTGCGAAAGTTGAGGGAATTGTGGAGGGCGAAAAAGTAGGAATTGAAAAAGGCGAAAAACAAGCAAAAATAGAAATTGCGAAAAATTCTCTATCTTTAGGGCTTGATATTGAAACTATTTCAAAATTAACAGGTTTAAGCATTGAAGAAATTAAGCAAATAAAGTAAAGTCGATTTTAATCGACACATTTGTCGGCTAAAGCCGACTTTACAAAACTTTTCACTATTATCTTTTAACTTTTAACTAAAAAAAAGGAGCCTCAAATGACAAAAAGAATTTTTACCTTTTCACTTTTAACTATTAGTTACTTGTCACATCCCCTGCTATAATATCACAAATATTTTACCGACTAAAACACTAAATTATTACAAAGAATTATTAAAAAAAGGGAGACTTACAGATGCTTGTTATATCATCCAACAGCTAAAACTCCAATTGAATGTTTGGAAAGCTGGTTTAAAGAAAAACCAGAGTTGTTTAAAGTTGATATTGAAACATTTAAAAATGCAGAAAGAGGGTTATATTTAAATGATTATACAAAGGTGCTTGAAAATATGAAAATAGCTGTAATTGGTGGTGGAATTAGTGGACTTGCTACGATTTTTTATATAAATAAATTGATGCCTGAAGCAAATGTTTTTTTATTTGAAAAAGAGGAGTATTTGGGTGGTAAAATCAAAACTGAAAATTTAGGTGGATTTTTATTTGAAAGTGGGAGTAATGGTTTTTTATCGAATAAAGCTTTAACTTTTGATTTTATAGAAGAGGCAGGTTTAAGTGAGCTTATTTTGACAAGTAATGATAGTGCAAGATTGCGATATGTTTTTCATAAAAATAAACTTCATCTTTTGCCTGATAGCCCCAAAGCTTTTTTAAAAACAAAATTACTTTCACCTTTGGCAAAACTTAGAGTTTTGGCTGAATATTTTGTTAGTGCAAAAAAAGATAATACTGATGAGAGTTTGCAAGAGTTTGGATATAGAAGAGTAGGAAAAGAGTTTACAGATGTCTTTTTAGATGTTATGAGTGCGGGAATTTTCGCTTCAACTCCAAAAATGCTTTCAGTGAATTCAGCTTTTCCAAAAATTGTAGAATTAGAAAAAGACTACGGTGGACTTTTTCGTGCAATGTTAGCCAAAAAAGGTAAAGGAGGCTCACAAAGTGGAGTTTTAACAAGCTTCAAAGGTGGAATGAGTAATTTTATTAATGAGTTAGAAAAAAAGTTAAAATTTGAAAGTTTCAAAGGAAGTGAAGTAAGTCGAGTTGAAGAGGGAGAGTTTGGCTATAAAGTTGAATTTGAAGTAAAATCAGTGCTAAAAAAATACTCACTTAAATTTGATAAAGTAATATTTTGTACTCCTGCGAATGTGACAGCATATTTAATGCGAAAAATCGATAGAGAAATAGCTTATGATTTGGCTTCAATTGAATATGTGCCAATGTCAATAGTTGGCTTTGGATATAAAAAGCCATATTTTGAGTTGGATGGTTTTGGACTTTTAACGACAACTTCATCTCATCAAGATATTTTAGGAGTGCTTTGGGATAGTTCAATTTTTGATGATAGAGCACCAAAAGATAGCAAAAGTTTGAGAGTTATGATAGGTGGAATTAGAAATAAAGAGTTGGCATTAAAATCAAAAGAAGAGTTGGTAGAAATTGCAATTTTAGGACTTAAAAACACAATGCAAATTGATGAAATTGCAACTCAAACTTTTGTAAAACAGTGGAAAGAAGCCATTCCAAACTATTCAGTTGGGCATTTGCAAAAAGTGAATAAAATTTTTGAAAAAATTAAAAAACACGAAAATTTATATTTAAATTCAAATGCTTATTATGGAGTTGGATTTAATGATTGTATTGCAAATTCAAAAAAGTGTGCCAAAGAGATAGTTCATATTTAAGAGTTGTGAAAATATGTTAAAATGCAAAAAAAAATAGAAAAAATTAAAGAAAAGGATTTAAATGCTAACTTTTAGTGATTTACTGATTAAACTTCAAGAGTTTTGGAAAAATGAGGGTTGTAATATCGTTCAACCTTACGATATTCCTGCTGGTGCTGGTACATTTCACCCTGCTACACTTTTAAGAAGTCTTGACTCAAAACCGTGGGCTGTGGCTTATGTGGCTCCAAGCCGAAGACCAACTGATGGACGATATGGCGAAAATCCAAATAGGCTTGGAAGTTATTATCAATTTCAAGTTTTGATAAAACCATCTCCTGCAAACATTCAAGAGTTATATTTAAAAAGTTTGGAGTTTTTAGGACTTGATATAAAAAATCACGATATAAGATTTGTGGAAGACAATTGGGAGTCGCCAACTCTTGGGGCTTGGGGACTTGGTTGGGAAGTTTGGCTTGATGGTATGGAAGTAACTCAATTTACCTATTTTCAGCAAGTTGGAGGGCTTGTTTGTGAGCCAGTTGCAGTTGAGATTACTTATGGCACGGAGCGACTTGCAATGTATCTTCAAGGGGTTGATAGTGTGTTTGATATTGTGTGGAATGAGAATAAATATGGTAAAACAACTTATGCAGATGTGCATTTTGAGAGTGAGTATGAATTTAGCAAATACAACTTTGAAGTAGCTGATGTTAAGATGCTTTTTAGTATGTTTGAAGCAACTCAAAATGAAGCAAAAAGATGTTTAGATGAAGCTTTACCGCTTCCAGCTTATGACCAAACAATGTTTGCAAGTCACATTTTTAACACACTTGATGCTAGAAAAGCGATTTCAGTAACAGAACGACAAAATTATATTTTAAAGATTAGAGAGCTTTCAAAAGGGTGTGCTGAACTTTATAAAGAGCAAGAAAAATTTAGAGATGAGCGAATTGCAAAAGCAAAGTCAAAATGAAAATCAAGCAAATTTATAACATTTTAAATGAAATAAGTCCGTTTGAATTAGCCCAAGTGTGGGATAATAGTGGATTATTAGTTGGAAATTTTGAAGATGAAGTGCAAAAAATATATCTTAGTCTTGATTTGGATAGCAATTTAATCAATTCACTTGAGCCAAATTCACTTATAATCACTCATCATCCTTTGATTTTTAAGCCACTAAAACAAGTTAATTTTAACGATTTTAGTACAAAACTTTTAAGAGAATTGATTAAAAAAAATATAAGCTTAATCTCAATGCACACAAATTTTGATAAAACTCACTTAAATAGCTATGTTTTGATGGAAATTTTAGGATTCAAAATTAGCAAAAGTGATGATTTCATAAATTATTTTGAAGTTAATATGAGTTTTGAAGAGTTTCATAATTTACTCATAGAAAAGTTAAATTTAAATTTTAAAAGATGTGTTAGAGTTGATGATTTTATAAAAAGTTGTGCAATTATCACGGGTTCAGGTGGAAGTTTAATCAAAAAAATAAAAGCAAATTGTTTAATTAGTGGCGATATAAAATATCACGAAGCACTTGAAGCTAGAGAGATTGGGCTAAATTTGATTGATATTGGACATTTTGAGAGTGAGAAATATTTTGCAAAAGCATTAGAAACTGAATTGAAAAAAAAGCAATTAAAAGTTATAATTGCAGATTCAATTAATCCATTTTCCTAAAATTAAGGGCAAAGTATGAATAAACATTTAAGACAGTTAATAGATTTATCTAAAATTGACCAACAAATAGATGCATTTGAACCAAAAATAGAAGCAATTAAAAAAGAATTAAATCTTATTTTAAAGCAAAAAGCAGACATTTTAAAAGAGATTGATAATTTAAATGATGATATAGTTGAAGTAAAAAATAAAAAAAGTAAGAATGAAGCTCATTTGAACGAACTTTCGCTTAAATTTGAAGATATAAATAAAAAAACAGCACAAGTGAAAAATGAAAGAGAAGCAAAAGCATTAACTTTAGAAGAAGAGATAGCAAAAGAGCAACTATCTTTTGCAAATGAAGAAATCGCTAGATTTGATAAAATTATCGAAAATGAAGAGAGTAAAATAGCTGAACTTAAAGCTAAATCTAAAGAGTTAGAAGAAAAATCAAAAGAAAAAGAGATAAGTGTTAATAAAAGTTTAGTTGAACTTGAAAGAGAGAGAAGTGAAATTTCTAACTCTAAAAATGAATTAAAATCTAAAATGGATCAAAAAATTATAATTTTTTATGAAAAGATTAGACGATGGGCTGGAAATTCAACAGTTGTTGAAGTAAGAAAACAGGCTTGTTATGGTTGCTTTATGAAAATAAGTGACAGAGTTTACTCTGAAGTTATTAAAGCTGAAGATATTACAACTTGCCCACATTGTGGAAGAATTCTTTATAATCAAGCACAAGAGGCTTAAAATTTTTTCACTGTTTTACTATTTTTTAGCACTTTTTTTATATCTTTTATTTTCTCCTTTTTTAATCTATCTTCTATTTAAAAATAAGTACAAAAAGTCTATTTTAGCGAGGTTTTTTTTATTTAAAAATTCAGCTTTTAAAGAAGATTTAATTTGGTTTCACGCTTGTTCTTTGGGTGAAGTTAAATCGATTAAGCCGATAAAAGAAGCAATAAATCAAAATATAAATATTTCAACAATAACTAAAACGGGCTATGAAGAAGCAAAAAAAATAACTGAAAATGTAAAATTTTTACCCTTTGAAATTTTTTTGTCATTTTGGATAAGTAAACCAAAAGTTTTGGTAGTTTTAGAAGCTGAATTTTGGTACATGCTTTTTTTGGTTGCAAAATTAAAAGGTGCTAAAACTATTCTTTTAAATGCTAGAATTTCAGATAAATCTTATAGAAGTTATTTAAAATTTAAATGGTTTTATAAAAAAATTTTCGCAAATATCGATAAAATATTTTGTCAAAGTGAAAGTGATAGAGATAAATTTTTAAGTTTTGGAATTAAAAATCAAAAAATTGAAGTTATCGGAAATATAAAATTGGCACAGAATATAAAAGTAAATAAAATTTATAATAAGCCAAATGAATTAATAATCACAGCAGCAAGTACACACGAAAGCGAAGAAGAATTGATTTTAAACTCATTTTTAAGTGCCAATTTAAAAAATGCAAAATTAATTATAGCTCCTCGACATCCTGAAAGATTTAATGAAGTTGAAACTCTTATAAAAAATTATGCAAAATTTAATTTTTCAAAGTTTTCAAATGATAAAAGTTTTGAGGCTAATATAATTTTACTCGATTGTTTAGGTGAGCTTGTTAATATTTATGCAATTAGCGATATTGTTATTCTTGGAGGTAGTTTTAATGAGAGTGTTGGAGGACATAATCCAATTGAACCTGCGACTTTTAGAGTTAAAATTATAAGTGGGATGAATTATTTTAATCAAAAAGAGTTATATAAAAATGTAAATGGAATAAATTTTACGACTAACAAAAATTTGACAAAAGTTTTAAATTCAAGTTTAACAAACTCAAAAATTATAAATAAAGTTGATATTACAAAAGTTATAGATGAGATAAATGAGGAGTTATCACAAGTTTTATAAGTAGTTTTAGCTGTTGAATGATATGATAGCATCTATAATTTTTCAATCTTTGAATAATTTTTTGTAATATAGCAAAATAAGGTTTTAAAGGATTTTTATGATTAATCAAGAGTTACTAAAATCACTCTCTGTTGCTGAAAAAGATGCACTTAAGAATACACTTGAGAGTATTATTAATCAAACTTACATAGTTGAAAATGAGTATAAAGAGTTAAATAAATCCTATAAAAATTTAAGAACTATAATTGAGCAAATTATCGAAGCTTTGCCAAACGCTATTTGGGTGCTTAATAGTGATGGAGAAATATTTTTAAATAATTCGGCAGCAAAAGAGCTTGATAATTTATTTGAACAAATTGATTTTGGAAATTTTCCGAAAATAAAAGATGAAATCGAAGTTGATGGGAAATTTTTTTCTATTAAAGTAAATGAAAATAGTGTCAATGGAAAAACTATCATCACAGCTACAGATATTACAGAGGAAAAAAGACGAGATAGACTTGCATCAATGGGACAAATGGCGGCTCATTTAGCTCACGAAATTAGAAATCCTATCGGTTCTGTTGCACTTTTGACTTCAACTTTACTTAAAAGAGTTGATATTAAACATAAGCCTATCTTGTTTGAAATAAAAAAATCAATTTGGAGAGTTGAGAGAATTGTAAAAGCAACTTTACTTTTTTCAAAAGGTTTAAATTTAAATAAAGAGTATTTTCCTCTTGCAAACCTCATAGAAGAGCTTGAAACGGCGATAAATCACTATGCTTATTCAAAAGAGATAGAGTTTAAGTTCACTTTGCCAAATAATAAAAAGATTTATGCCGATTTTGATTTGCTTTCTATTGTATTTCAAAATTTTATATTTAATGCAATTGATGCGATTGAATCTGATGAGAAAGAGGCGGGAATTGTTGAGATTTGTTATGAAGATGAGAGGGAGTATCATATATTTAAAATTTATGATGATGGACAAAAGATAGAGAATAAAAATATACTTTTTGAGCCATTTAAAACTACAAAAACTAAAGGAAATGGACTTGGATTAGCTTTATCTTTGCAAATAATAAATAAACATCACGGTAATATTGAGTTAACACCTGAAAAAAAAGGCTTTAAAATAGCAATTAAAAAGCGAGAAAGTTAATATCAAATGGTAGAAAAGAAAAAAATTGAAGCAATAAAAAAACTATACGATAAAGAGAAAACTAAAACAATAGAAATAGATGGTGAAGTATTTCACGGTTGGTCTATTGATGGCATAAATGTACATTTGCATTTAAATTTATTTAGTGATTTAGAGATATTAAAACTTTATAATTTAGAGAATGAAAATAAAGCAATTGATATAAAATCGATTGAAAATTCGATTCTTATTCATAATATTGATAAGCATTTTATGGATACTTTAAGAATTGAAATTTATCGAGCTGATAGATTTAAGTTACATCTTTCATTAGTTTATATAGAGTTTAACTCTGATTTAGCTAAAAAAGATTTAGAGTTAAAGATGATTGAGTATGTTCAAAAAATTATGAGACCATCTGATTTTTTAACTTCACTAAATTATAACAAATACTTTTTATTATTAACTCACACAAATAAAACACAAGCACAAAAATTTATGAATAGAGTAGTTCATTCTATGGAAGCACTTATAAATATTTACAAAGTAGATATAAATTCTTGTATTTTAGAGTACACTAATGAAGAGAGTGCCGAAGATTTTATTCGAGCTATGTTAAATAGTAATTAAAATATTTTTGGAATAAATTTATATTTCACTTTTTTTGTATATTCTTGATATTTTGGGTCTTGTTTTAAGTGTCTCTCTTCTGTTATTCCTCTTAGCATATAGACTATATTCCAAGCTAACATCCCAACCATTGCCCAAAAATTGCTTAAGATAAAAGTGTTATCAAGCCACCAAGCTAAATTTTTTGTAGTATAAGCTGGATGTCTTATATATTTATATGGTCCCGTTGTAACAATTCCACGATGAGTTAAGTTGCTAAATTTAAAACTAAGCACCACGGTTGCCCAAACATAAATTGTAAAAGCAATTAAAATAAGTGTCATTAAAATCATCAAAATAACTTCACTTGTTACAATATTGTGAGTTGAACTTGAGTTATAAGTAATAAAATAGCTCGAAAAACCACTATTCATAGGGGGATAACACATTATCGCTACAAACCAACCTCCCATTGTCATATCCACACTTTTAGTCCTATTATCAAGCCAACGACTTGCAACGGTGTAACCGATAATTGCAATTCCAACATCAATTATAAAAAGCAAATTATATAAAACTAAATAAATTGAATGATACTGTTTAAAAAAAGTTTTATTTGCGAAATCATTCGATAAAACTGTAGCAATAGCACTACTAAAACCATCAAATTGACTCTCTAAAAAATGAACCATAAGTGTTAAAAAGAAAAAATTTACTAAATAAACAAGTAAAACTTTTTTTATTCTTTTATTATTTAATTTTGATTTTTTTATTAAATTTGATTTGTAAAAAATGTAGCCATAAATTAAATAAAAGAGTGATTTGAAAAAGATTATAAGTAAAATCCCATAATCGTTAAATTCATATTTACTTGACCATTTAAATTTTAGTGTTAAAAAGATATAAGGCAAACCTAAAAACAGGTAAATATAAAGTAAATACTCAAAAAATTCTCTTGTAATAATAAATTTTTTATCGTTAAAATAAAAATGATTAGTTGCAGTATAATACATCACAAAAAACATGGCAAAAAGTGCCAAAAATCGGTAGATTGAAGATTTTAAAAGATATAAATTTGATGGAGTAAATTCTAATTTTTTATTACTAATCCAACCATTTTTTAAATAGTGTTTTCTACCAAAATATTCACTTATCAGCATCGTAAAAAAAGTGCCTAAAATAACCAAAAATAAAATATTGTGATAAGATAAATCGATGGTTATAAAATTGAGTTGTTTATTTATAGCAACTAAAAAAGCTGAAGTTATTAAAAATAAAGCCCCAATATAACCAGAAAGTGGGTTTTGTTCCCCTTTTTCTACATTAAAATCATTCATTAATTTTTATCCAAATTTGATTAATTTCTTCAATACTTAAGTTTGTTAATTCTGTGATGGTTTCAACATCTAAACCTTTTAAAAGTGATTTTTTTACGATTTCCATTTTTGCTTGTTTTTCACCTTTTTCAATTCCAAGCTCAATTCCTTTTAACTCTGCCATCTCTTTTGCATAATCTAGCACATTCTTATAATCAAGTCTTGTTTTAAGGTCTTGTTGATATGCAAATTGCTTATCTTTATCAAGTGCCAAAAATTCAGCTACATCAAAAGCTTTATGTATAAGTTTATCTTCTTTTAGGGTTTGAGGAATTTGATTTAAATCTGACATATTATTTAAAGTGTAAAGCCAATACTCAAGGTGATTTTTTAACTCATTTTCACTTTTTTTAAACTTTGGCATTTCAATGTAATAATATGTAAGTTTATCGTAAAAAACCTCTTTTGTATCGCAATTATGTAGCTTAACTTTTGTCAAATACTCTTCAGTTTGCGAATTTTCTTCCATCTCAAACTCTAAAATTCCAACAAAAAAAACTTTTTTGAGATAATAATCCCAATCGCCTTTTTTTGATTGCTCTTGAATTGGAAAAGTTGTGTAATAAAGGCTTCTATCTTTGAAATATTTTTGCTTACTTCTTTGAAGTTCAACTATAAAACTATTCTTCTTCTCATCTATGCAATAAATATCAAAAATTGCTTTTCTATCGATGATATTTAAGCCTAACTTTTCTAAATTACGATACTCAACATCAATAATTTTATGTTCAATATCAAGTAAATCATTTAAAAAGCTTATTAAAAGCTCTTTATTTTCTTCGGTTCCAAAAAGCCATTTAAACCCGAAATCACTAAAAGGGTCAATATACTTCTCTTTTATCATCATACACATATTAATTTTTACTCACTACTTCACCCAAACACCTGAATAGTTAGATATATCACCGTCTGATTTCCATTCACCATCATAAAACCAAACAGTTGAAACATTTAAATTACTTTTTAATTCTTGCACATTTGTATTTAATTCACTAAATCCTATAAGTTTCCAAGCTTGAGCTTGAGAATTGACTTTACTTAAAATAGGTGAAAATTTACTATCACTACTAGTTGGTGTTGGTTCAGGTGTCGGACTTGGTGTTGGCGAATTAATATCATAAACAAATCCATCAGTTGTTACTGGATTTCCAGTCCTATTTTGCATTTTTGAATAAGGACCACTAGTGTCTACACCACTCCAGTCATAATTAAGAGAATCTAAATAAGTTTTCCAATCACCCATAACTTCTTTATCTATTTGAATAGTACAAGGAGTTTGACTAGTACTTCCTTCTACCTCTTTAGACATAAAAAGATAAAAACCATTAACTTTTCTACCTTTTTTCTTGTCTAAATCTAAATAAAACTCTTTACTTATATTTGAAAATAATAGAGCTATATTTGCACTTTGATTAGATAGCATATAATAACTATTTTGTTTTGTAAGTAAAGTATCAAGTAAAAATTTATAAGTGTCAGGCTTATTTTTAACCAATTCATAGTTAAACGTTTCACCATATTCAATTTTCTCACCACTTATATTTGGAGTGCTTGATAAAATAGAATAAACTTTACTATTTACTGCCTCATTAGAATTACAAGCAATAGTAGTAGTTCCTCGCGGAATAAATAAATAGCCATATCCACTAGGCAATTGTGTAGAAAATATATATTTCGTACCCATATCCAAAACATTTGAACTATTCATCGCTGATGTTTCGCTAGAAACAGCCACACTCCTTTCTTTCAAAGAATAAAATGGCGAAAAAGTAGCACTTTTAAACCCCTTTACTCCTTCATCCAAATTCCAACTACTACTACTTAAATTGCTAGATGATGAACTAGAATCTGAAGCATAAGCAGCTCCAACTGGAATTACAGAACCATCAGCATACAACGATACACTAATTAATGAAATCGCAAAAATTTTTTTCACACCAATTCCTTTTTTTCTTCTTTTAAATCTTACTAATAAAATTTAAAAAAAGAAAAGAGTTTATTCTCTTTTCTTTATGAATTAATGAGTAGCAATATTATCGCCACCAGCTAAATTATAAATGTTTCCAACATTGTTAGTACCAATACCTTTAACACCAACATTAACAGCATCTGTACCATTTCTAGTCATTGTTTTAGCATTGTACATCCAATTTAATGTCCAACTACCATCAACTTGTTCTGCACTCATATTTGTAGGAATTGTTGCAGGAGCTATTAAATCTCTTCCAATTAATAATCTACCTTGATTATTTCTTTCTAATACATTTTCTAATTTGATAATATTTAACCATCCTTCAGAAAAAGAAGCTTCTGGAACATTAATCATTTCAAAAATACCAGATTTTCCATCTCCAGCTCTTAAACTAATTAAACCTAACTCATTTGGAACAGCAAAAGATTCCGGCGAAACATATTGGAATGTGTTTTCTGCATTATCTCTTACATCAATTACATATTTTCTTAATTGACTTGCAGCTAAGTCATACCAGAAAGTAAGTAATTGTAATGTGTTTGTTCCGCCATTTTTAAATGGTACTACAACTTCATTTGTTTGAAGTAAATAATCTACATTAAATGGAATGGTTGTAAGTCCACCTGTTGGGTCTAAATAAAATTCTGGTGCTGTATTTGCAGCTGTTGTAATAGCGATACCACTTGGAATAGAAGCTACATCAATAACATCTTCAAATGCCATCATAGGTAAAGTCATAGCTTGTTTTAAACCTGTATTATACACTGTAACATATCCAGCTAATGTTTCATCATCTACAAATCTAATTTCTTTAGCTGCTAAAGGTCCATAAGTACCCCCATCTGCTGGTATTGTGCTAACTGAATGTAATACTGTTCCAGCTGTTTGCGATGCCATGTAGTCAAAGAATGCTGTACAATATTTTTTATCAATTGGTGACATTCTTCTTGTTTCAGTTGTTTGGTCATCATTTAAATCAACTTCAGCAATCGGATAAAACTCAACATAACCTGAAGCAAATCTACCAACAGCACCTGGATTGTATTGAGGTAAATTAATTTCACCACCATTTTTCATAATTGGTAAATATACAGAGTTATCAGCATCAGTGTCAGTTAATACTGCACTATCACCCTTTTTTGCTAATGTAGCTGTCCAAACATCTCCTGGAGTTAAACAAATTGGAAAGTCTATCTCTTGAGAAGCTACTGCATCTCTCACTACCGCTCTTACTAAAACTACTGAATCAGTATCAGTATTAATTACTTTTAACTTTGTACTAAAGTTATCTTGAGCAAAAAATGCTGGAGCAATTAAAAATTGACCTGTTCCATCTAATGCAATATTTGGCTCACCAGCTGTTGGAGCTGTATTTGGGTTATTATCAGCATCAGCTAATAATACAGTTGATAATAGAGCTGTTGAAGCTGCTATGCTTAAAAATCTTTTCATTTAAAATCTCCTTAAAGTTTTTTGTTAGTTACACGAAATTTTGCACAATGCATTGAACAAATTTATAGTTTTGCACCTATTTGCTTGCTAAATAGGTAGCTTTAAAAAGATTACATCTTCTTAAAGCTACCTACTTTTTAAATATCACATCTCTTTAAAGATTAAAAAATCCTTTGTAATGTGATAAAAACTGCCATCTACATCTGCCCAACTATCATTCCATTTTAATTTAACATTGTTATTTTTGTCAACTACTTCAATAAATGACATAATTATATTAGAATTATCTTTAGAATTAACTAAGCTTTTTATAATAACTTTATCAGTTGGTTCAAATAAATGATTTTTATAATATGATTTATATAATTCAAAATCGTACAAATATCTAAAATAGGGAATTTCAAGCTTATACATATTTTCAAAATCATTATTTAATCTATAATTCCAAAAAGAGTAAACAGTATTTTTTAAATTAGCATTTTCTATTTTTACACTTAAATTTTGAGTAATTTTTGTACTCTTATATGCACACCCACTAAAAAATAAAAAACTAAAAAGTATTATAATTTTCAGCATTATTTCAACTCTTTATCTAATATTTCTTTTATCTTTTTACTTGTCAAATAGTTTCTAATACCCTCTTTTGTTTCATCATAACTAAGCACTCCTTCAGGCTTAAAGTCAATTAAAATTAAAGCTACACTCGTATCACCAAGCCTTATTTCATCGCTTAGAGAATTTAATTTTTTATTTTTTAAAGCTAATTTATAAACTTCTGGCAAAGCAGAATATGTAATATCGCTAAACTTCTCATTTTTATAATTTTTAAGAGTTTCTTCTAAATTAGAAGAACTATACTTTTGCTTTAAATCTATAAATTTCTTATCTTCTAAAAAGAGAATATAAAAACTATATCGATTATCTCTCTTAAATTTATCCAAATTTGCATTATAATATGACTTTACAACATCTTCCGCTATTTCAGCTGAATGATTTTCTAAAACTTTTGCCTTATATTTATTAGCTAATAACTTTAATAGTTCAAACTGAATTTTTACTGTTTCATTTTTATCAAAATATTTATTTAAATATTTATTGGCATAAACTTGATTATTTAAAAAATCTTTTTTCAAAGCATCATCTGTTAACCTTATATTTTTAGGAATAACAACCTCTTGATAAATTCCTAAATTTTCACTACTCGGCTCTTCTTGAGCAATTTTTAAAGTTAACTCTTTTGCATAAGAAAATAAAACTAAAAAAGTTAAAATAAATATTTTTTTCATAACTTACCTTTATTTCCCAATAGTTGGCAATATTGAAGCAGAACTTGAATTACTTACATTTGTTGTAATAGGTGTAGTGCTAGATGTTATAATAGGTTCATCATTAGAAGCTATATTTAAATATGGCTTTTTAGTGATTTGAAGCATTGTTGCAGCTACATCTATTTCCATATCTTTTAGTGAAGTTGTATTAGGATACGATAGTATTTTTTTAACTAAAAGATTAATATTCGTATCATCTATCGTTGAAATAATAGCATTTACAAACTTTGAAACAACATCATCACCTTTTGCATTTTTGATTGCAATATATAAATTCATAAAATTTGCATTATTAATATAAGATTTATAAACACCACTTTCCAATGTTTCATAAGCAACCGTTCTTTTAACTGGCAAAATAGAAGAGTTTGCTTGAGTTGTATTAACTACATTAGTAATAGCATTCGTTGATGTCCATAAAGTTGGTAAAATAGAGCTACTTAATAAGTTGGTTTTATTAATGTTATCATTATAACTAATATTTTGATTAGAAATAGCTTGTAAATAGTAATAGTTATTAACAGCGCTCAACATTAAAGATAACTTTGCAATCTCATTATTATTAGGATTATTTTTTGAATACTCAACTACATCAATATCAAAACTTTCAAGTGGCAAATTTAAATCCGAAATAAAAGCTTTTTCATTACCACTTCCATTAATTGAAACAAAAAAAGTTGTAAAAGGATTAGCATTATTATAATATGAATATGTCATCATCAAAGGAATACCTATCTCATAAGTATCCAACTTCCCATTTTGATTGGAGTCGCTATATCCATCAAAAAAGTAAAAAATTTCTAAATTTTCATCATTTTTAACAATGTTATATTTCCCATTGCCAACCTCTTTAAACTCTTTTTTTGAACTACTAATACCTTTTGCACTCATTACATAACCATCTGAAACGATAATACTTTTTTCAATATTAACAATTGGAGTTGGAGTTGGCAATGGTGTAAATGTCGCCACAATACTTGGAGTAGCCGAAGGTATAGGAGTTGCAGTCGTTTGAGTACTCGAACCTCCTCCACAGCCTACAAGTAAGAAAGATACAAGCGAAGAGTAAATTAATGTTTTTTTCATAATCAATCCTTTTTAATTAACTTCTTTGAAAAGCTGAAATAATAAAATCCAATTTACTATCAATAGTATCAACCTTTTGTTCTAATCGTTCCATTCTATTTTCTAAGTTATCCATTCTATTACTAAAATTTTCATTTACATTATCTACTTTTTTATTTAATTTATTTAATTTTTTATCAAGTGTATTGACTTTATTATCAAGAATATTGATTTTAGTATCAAGCTCTATTCTAGTATCATCTATTTTTGAACTAAGCTCATCTTTAGCCACTCTAATCTCATTTGAAAGTTTATGATAAAACTTTCTATCAGAATTAAAAGCAGTATCTCTAACCTCATTAATTCTATCGTGAATTAGTACATCCATTTCTGCCTCACTTATCCAAAATAATAACTTCCTAAAAAACCACTATTTTAAATAAAGTAACTAAAAAAGAAGATTTCACTCTTCTTTTTAATTAACTTCATTATTAAGGAAGAGCAATACCACTTGATGGTGGAACTAAAATTGACATATCATCAGCTGGTGTAGCTGTTGGTGTCGGAGTTGGTGTTGTAGCAGGTGTTGTTACAGTAGCTACTCCACTTGTTACATTAAAAGCAAACTCCCCACTTGTAACTTTTTCTGGAATAGTAGTTACATTAGCTGCACCCATTTTACCAGCTTCGTGTTGAGCTAAGTATTTTGAATTCGGATTATATAAGTAAAACATAGGCTTTCCGTCAGCTCCCTTTACATTTTGTTGAATATAATAAAAATCAACAACATCACTTCTACCAGCAAGTTTAGAAGCATCAGGTAAATCTGATGAAATAGTAGCTGGAAGAGTTAAAACACCATCTTTAAATGTAGCTTGAACACCACTTACTTGTTTATAATCAGTTAGTGTACCAGCTGTATGTGTAGCTAAAGTACCCGTACCTGATGGCATATATAAGAAACATTTTGATTTAGCAGTTTCATCATAACCACAATCATAATAACTTGTATTACTTAACTCTTCTGCAACTAAACCCGTAGTAGCTAACATAGAAATACCTACTAAACCTTTTAAAAATTTACTTTTCATATTTTCTCCTTTTATTTTTATTATTAGCAATTTTCACCAGTTAATGGATTACAAGCTCCACCAGTACTTGGTGTCGCAGTTGGTGCTGGTGTAGCATCTGTACAACCTTCACCAGTTAATGGATTACAAGCTCCACCTGTACTTGGTGCTGTTGGTGTTACCGTTGGTTCAGGTGTTGGTGTTGGTGTTACCGTTGGTTCAGGTGTTGGTGTTGGACCACCTGTTGTACTTGTCGATGTACTTGTAGTACCACTTGTTGTACTTGTTGTTGGTAAAACTCCACTTGTCGAAGTTGTTGTACTTGATACTCCACCTGTACTTGTTGATGGTAAAATTCCACCACTTGTTGTTGTAGTTGTACTTGATACTCCACCTGTTGATGTAGAAGTTCCTGGTAAAATTCCGCCACTTGTTGAAGTTGTTGTACTTGTTGATGGTGGTGTTGGAATTGGTGTGTTAGGTGATTTAATATTTTGAGCTTCTAAGTGAATTTTTGCTTCTGCTTCAGATACTAAAGATGAACCTAATGCTGCTTCTACTTTTGTAACGAAATCTGTAGCTTTTACATCGATTTCAGTAGTTAATTTTTTAGATTTTTCGCTTACATCAATTACAGTTCTATCATTGTCATTGTCTAAAGATTGAACTAATCTTGCGATATTTAATGCAACTGCATCACTTGAACCACCAAGAGTATATGGAGTTACAACTGTACCTGCTTTTACACCTGTAGCTGAACCTAAAGTAAGACTTCCAACTTTGAAAGTTACTGTATCGCCCTCTTTACAAGTAAATTCACCTTTAGCGTTTGTAACACCTTTCATTGTTTCAGTTGAACAAGCATAACTTGCACCAACTACTGGAGCATCAACTAATGTACCTACAACATCTTTTTTAACTACTGGAGTTGGTGTTGGAGCTACTGGCTCACTTTTTTTACTACTTCCACAACCTGTGAAATTTAAAGCTAACAATGAAGCCACTGTTAAACTAACTAACAATCTTTTGTTCATTCGCATTCCTTTTTTTAAGTTTTATTTTTTTTGCAAAATTTCGAGAATTTGACAGTGAAAAGGGAAAAGAAAAACCTATTTAATCCAGAAACCTCTACCAGCTTCTACAGAAGTTGCATCGTCTTTTGACCAAGCAGTTCCCATATATGTCCAAGCTTGAGTTGAGCCTTCTTTAGCTGTTTTTAGTTCACCTAAAGTTTTTGCTTCAGCTGTTGTTAAAAGTGTCCATTCACCAACAGTAAATGTAGCTCCTCCCGTACCATCACCAGTCATTGGGAATTCTAAACCTGCTTGTTCAGTTCTTGATTTGTACCAGAAACCTTGCATTGGAGCAACTGTTGCAAGTTCTACCCAACCAGCACCTGTTGTATAAGACCACACAGTTTCACCTGCTTTTGCAAAGCTTGTTGGATTTACAGTATTATTAGAAGCATTTCCTAATAAATTCCATCCTGCAATTACTGCTGGAGTTTTTGCTGGTTCTACACCTTTTTCTACTGTTAAAGCAATAGATTGAGTTGTTTTACCATCAGTTACTGTAATTGTTGCACTTCCTTCAGCTACACCTGTAATAACTACATTACCATCAACCACACCAACTGTTGCTTTTGATGTATCGCTTGAAGTTGCACTTACACTACCTTCAGCATTTGCTATTGTGATTGTTTTTTGTTCTTTTGCTACTACAGTTTCAGTATTTTTACTTACTGTCATTGTCGGAGCTGATACAACACTAGCTTTAATAATTGTACTAATTCCACCGATTGTAAGTGTAACATTCGCACTACTTAAAACAGTTTTTGCTGTAATAGTAAGTGTCGCCTTACCTTGTGCATCTGTTGTAATTGTTGCTGGAACTGTTACAACATTTGTATTATCACTTGCTACAGTTATTGTTTCACTTGGAGCTACATCACCATTTTCTTTTGTTACAGTTATACTTACATCAGCTGTTTTAGCATTTGTAATAGAAACTGTTGAAGAAGAAGTAGTAATAGTGCTAACTGGACTTGGAAGTTCGGCTGAACTGTCTACTACAGTCACTTTTTTAGTAGCCACAACTGTTCCCGTTTTATTTTTCAGTGTAACTGTTACATCACCAATTGTATTTTTTGCATTAACAAATAGTGTAGTTTTACCATCTGTTACAGTTGGAGTTGTATCATTTACATCATCACCATTTTGTTTTGCTGTTGAAGTTGTATTACCTTCATAGAAATTAATATTGTTAGGTTTATCTACAAGGTATGTAAATAATTTTCCACTTGTGCTACTACCAAGAGAACCACTAAAATCATACGCACTATTATCTTTATTTAAAGCTTCTACATTCAAAGGAATGATACTATTTTTAAGTACAACATCAGAAGTAGAAGATAGTGTAATTGAAGCAAGGTTAGTTGATACATCTGTAACAGTTACAGGTATAGTCATAGAACTTACACCCCAACCTTTTGGAGATATACTTAATGTATCATTTCCTATTGATGAGTAGTTAACATCTGTGATATTTTTATCTCCAACACATATAGCTGTAGTTCCTAAACCACTACTAATATTACATCCTTGGTCAGTATAAGCACCATCATACATCTTCATACTTGCTGGATTTATTTCACTAGATGTATCAGTTGAAGAAATACTAACATTTGCATCTTTAGGAATAACCATATAGTTATTAAATGAATCTTTTAATCTTAATACATAAATATTACTTGTAGTAGCATATGTATTTGTTCTATTTGTTTCATTACCATCTATTGTATTTGTTACAATTCTTAATGTTGCCGGAGTATTAGTAGATACTGCATTACTTGCCGCATTTGCAACTAAGCTTGTCACTTCAGTATATGTTTTTTTATTTCCAAGTAATTTATCTTCAGCACTTGAATTTAAGAATTTACCAATAGAAGCATTTTTCGGAGATGCTGCTGATACATTTAAATCACCAGTTGTTGCATAATTAGTAAATGCTATAGATTTAGATGTTTTAAATACATCATAATCATATGGTGCTACATATTTATTTGTTGGAGACATAAGCTCAACAACTGCTCTAGCATTTGTGATAGCTTTAGAGAAGCTAACTTGAGTTAAGTTTGTATCATTATCAACTGCTGCACCGTTAAATTCTGAAGTATCACCATCAATATTTTTAAGTGTAATTTTAAATTTAGCACTAGTAGTTAAAACATTTGCCGAAGTAAAATTGTTATCAGTTCTATTTGTATTACTACCAGCTATTGAAAAATTACCTTCACTTAGACTTTCTCTATCTTTTTTCATCGGACTTATAATTAAACTTGTTACATTTCCATCAAATCTTTGTCCAACAAAAATTCTTGTTACATTTCCTTCTGCATTTCTACTTGTATAGGCAGTTGTTGTAGAAGTAGGAGTTGTACCAGCCGTAAATGCAATATTACCCGCTGTTGTTGTAAAATTATTATCACCATTAATTCCACCATCTCCAAATCCTAAAACTATACCATATAAATATGTATCAAGATTAACAGTTTTTGCTGCCCAACTTGCACCTGAAGTAGGAGTTACTGTAATAGTATTTGTTGTTTTAGTTGTACCATCAGAACTTACACCAGTATTTGTTGTACCTGTTGAATCTGCTGCACCAGTATACCCAGTAATATTATAATCCACATAATTAGCTGTAGAAGCAATAGTTAAATCTGTTACTGTTTTTTGTGTTCCAAATATATAATTTGTAGATTCAGCTTTAAATTTAACTTCACTTGTTGGAGCTTTTGCATTGCCGTATTTATCGATCGTAGTAACAGTTAATGCATTTTGACCAGCAGTTGTAGCTGCTCCACCTATTTTACCATAAGCCATAATAAATGGTCTTTCAGTTGCTACTTTAAAATCAGTTGCTGCAAGTGAATTAATTTCAATATGTTCAACTGCACCAGTTACATTTACATCTGTATTTTCAGCTATATAATCGCTATCACTTGTTTTTACCGAAGTTGTAGCACCTGCATAAATCACCCAATTACCAGATTTTGTTAAAGTTTCAGATGGAACCGTTACTTCAGCTACACCGTTTGTCATAGTGCCATTTACTTCTTTAATTAAAACAACATCATCATAATCATCTGTAATATCTTTATCGCTATTTTTATCATAAGCAAATTTAACAGTTATAGGTGATGTTTGATTTTCTGTAAATGTTGTTCCATTATAAGCTTTTACAGTAATTTTAAAAGAATCACCAGCATCTATTTTAGCTTTTGTATCACTACTTGCATCTTTATCATATACACCCGTCACAGTAGAATTTGAAGTTACCAAAGGTATTATACTTGACACACCAAGATTTGTAGCATCATTTGGTGCTTGATTTACAGTCACATCGATTTGCTTTTGTTCTAAAATAGTAGTTACTGCCGTACCTGTATCAAGACTTGTACCACCAATTTGAGCTGTAAATTTTAAAGTATCAGTGCCAATTTTAGCATTTGTATAATCAACTGTAAATACTCCTATACCATTTGTAAAATCGTCTCCTGCAGTAGTATCTTGATTATAAGAAGCTGATGTACTAGTTCCCGTACAACCAAGTATTGATTGTGAACCTAGACATACCTTACCATTCAATGAAGTTAATGTAATTTTTGGTGCAGAGTTCCCACCACTTAAAGTATCAACTTTTCCATCTTTATCAAGTAGTGTTACTACTACATAAACTTTATCACCTTTTGTAGCTACTGTTTTACTCACATTATAAGTATAATCAGTAGTCGTAGTCGAGATATTAATTGCTGCCATCGCACCCGTTGTTAAAAGTGAAGCTGCTGCAAAACTTATTAAGCCTTTTTTTAATAAACTATTAGAAACTTGGTTTCTCATTTAGTCTCCTTACATTAGATTTAAATTAAATCGGATTATTATAGCATATTTTTTTTAAACTCAAAATTAAAAATAAAAAGTCATTCGATATTAATTTTACTTTTTAACCGTTTTTGACGATTTCAGTAAAATCTGACCAATCTTCAACTTTAAAAGCTCTAATGTCTCTGACACTATCCTTAAACCACTTGATATTTTTTAATGTTTCTATCGCTTTATAAACTAAAGTTAAAGAATTCTTTTCACTTTTCGCTAAATAAAGCGAACCTTGAACCCACGAAAAACCCAAATTATCCATTGTTTTACGAATTTCATCATAAGCCCTATTATATGGCTCACCGTAATTCTCTTTTAGTTTAGATATTTCCATATCAAAAGCAACTGCATACATTTAAACTTACTCCGTTTTGGTTTTATTTATTTGTTAACTTTTCAGCCACACCTATCAAAATAAGTTTAAACTCTTTAAAGTCAGTTTTCAACTCTTTGACATCTTGTTTCAACTCTTTAACATCATCTTTCAAGACTGCAACATCTTGTTTCAACTCTTTAACGTCATCTTTCAAGACTGCAACATCTTCCTTAAGAACTTTAACGTCTTCTTTCAAGACTGTAACATCTTCTTTAAGAATTTTAACATCAGTTTCTATATTTGTAACTCTAATATCTAACTCTTCAAAACGATTATCTACTTTATCAAAGCGACTATCCACTTCTTTAAAACGATGTTCTACTTTTAACTCAAAAAAACTAACTTGTCTGCTTAAATCATCTAATTCGATGAAATTTCTATTTATCTTAAACCAAGCTTCTCTCTTTAACTCTTCAAATTCTACTGGCATTTTGCACTCCTTATTTTATTTTATTTATTTATTAACTTTTCAGCCACAGTGATTAAAATTGATTTAAAGTCATCAAAACTATTTTGTAACCCTTTAATATCGCTTTTAACCTCTTTCATATCTGTCTTTAGTATAGAAACATCTTCTTTAAGAACCTTAACATCAGTTTCAAGATTTTCCATCCTAACTTCAAATTTATCCATTCTAGTATCAATATTATCGATCTTTAATTCTATTGTATCTAATCTAGTATCAACACTTCTAAACTTAGAATTAACCCTTAACTCAAATTGATTTAAATGTTTATGTAAATCATCTAATTCAATGAAATTTCTATTTATCTTAAGCCAAGCCTCTCTCTTTAACTCTTCAAACTCTACTGCCATTTTACACTCCTTGTTTTATTTTATTTATTTATTAACTTTTCGGCCACAGTGATTAAAATTGATTTAAAGTCATCAAAACTATTTTGTAACCCTTTAATATCGCTTTTAACCTCTTTCATATCTTTTTCAAGATTATCCATTCTAACTTCAAGCTTATCTATTCTATTGCCCAAATTATCAACTTTTAACTCTATTCTATCTAACCTAACATCTACTTCTGTAAATTTATAATTTACTCTAATTTCAAATTGATTTAAATGTTTATGCAACTCATCTAATTCGATAAAATTTCTATTTATCTTAAACCAAGCTTCTCTCTTTAACTCTTCAAATTCTACTGGCATTTTATACTCCTTATTTTATTTTATGAAAAAATTTTATCAATAAGCTTTAATATGACTATCAAAACACCAGCTCCACCAATAAACCATCGCATAAAACTAGCCATAGTTTTTTCTATGTAAATTTTTAAGTCTTGAATTTCCAACTTTACATCATATTCAAGTTTACTAAATCTATTTTCAAATTTTTTTTCTAATAAATTAAACTCACCACTTAAACCGTTAAATTTAACATCAAAATCGCTTTTTAAACCACTAAATTTACTATCAAACTCAACTTTTAAAGTTGCAACATCAGCTGTCACTTCATTTAATTTATTATCTAAGTGATTTATATGATTGTATTGAGATTTTAAAAGCAGTGTGTTTATATCCTCTTGAGTTAAACCTTGACCTTTTGTAAACTTTTCTTCAATCTCTTTTACTTTCGGTGTTATCATTTCGATTAGCATATCATCAACTCTTGTTTTATCCATTCTGTACTCCTTATACCAATTCCCATAAACAATTCAATAAGTTAACTTAACCGCATTCATAATATAATCGTATTGTGAAATACTTTTGATAATATCTTTTGTTATTTTATTCAAAATTTCAGAAACTTCATCCATCAAATTTTGCAAACTATTGAAAAAAATATTCTACCCCAATCTGTCAAGACAGTATTTCGAAAAAAGCTTATTCTCATAGCAACTGTTACATTATAAAACATTCTTGAAATTTTCAACTGTCTAATTGAAATTTTTAGAATTTTCTTTCATACTTTGATAGTACACCTTAATCGGTTTTTTATATTTCAATGTTTCGTGAAACATCCTTTGATTGTAAAATTCAATGTAATCATCCACATCTTCCCTAAGTTTGGCGACTGTGTCGTATTCGTTGGGATAAATCTTTTCTACTTTTGCACTTCTTCAAAATCTTTCGATGCAAATGTTCACTCCATTATATATAAAAATTTATATTTTAACTTATTTTAGTTATTATTTCAGCTTTTAAAAAAAGCATATAAAGGGTAAAAAAATGAAGACAACTTCACTCTTTTTTTTGGTATTTTCTGCAATTATAACTCTGCTTAGTGCTATGCTTGTTATGGTTATTCTTGTGGTTCAAAACGAAAAAGAAGTTTTGGATGCGGAAGATAAAAGATATAAATCTTATCTATTAGCTGATGAGCTAAGACAAAGTTCAGATGATTTGACAAGATTAGCTAGAACTTATGCAATTACGGGGGAAACTAAGTATGAAGAGCAATACTGGACGATTTTAGATATTAGAAATGGTAAAAAACCAAGACCACAAAATTATGAGCGAATTTATTGGGATTTTATGGCTGTTGATGGAGTTAAACCTAGAGGTGATGATAAAGCAATTCCTCTTCAAACATTAATGAAAGATTTAGGTTTTAGTGAAGCTGAGTTTGCAAAATTAAAAGAGGCTCAAGCAAATTCAGATGCACTTGTAAAACTTGAAACTATTGCGATGAATGCAGTTAAAGGGCTTTTTGATGATGGTAGTGGAAATTTTACTCTCAAAAAAGAGCCTGATTTTAAACTTGCAAGAGATTTGATGCACTCTGCTGATTATCATAAAGAAAAAGCTAAAATTATGAAGCCAGTTGATGAATTTTTTACACTTTTAGCAGAGCGAACTTCAAACGAAGTTAACGAAGAAATAACTCAATCTAATTTTTATTTTAATATTATAATTGTACTTTTTGTAATCACAATTATTGTATCAATAATAGGCTATATTTTAATAGTTGGTAAAGTTAGAAAAATTGCACCACTTCAAAGAGGTTTGATATGTTTCTTTAATTTTTTAAATCAAAAAAGTTCTAAATGTGAAACTATTAATATAAAATCAAGCGATGAATTTGGAGAAATGGCTAGAGTAATAAACTCAAATATCATCACTATTCAAGATGGAATAGCCAAAGATAGCATTTTTTTAAATGAAGTAAAAGAGTTGGCTAATGAGATGAAAAGAGGAGTTTTCCAAAAAACATTAAATAACGATGCAAATAATAGCTCACTTCAAGAACTTAAAGCTACATTTAACGATATTCAAAAAACTGTGGAAAGTTTAATTTCAAATGATTTAAATGAGTTGGTTGAAATCCTTAATCATTACGATAAATTGGATTTTACTCACAGAGTTAAAAATGCAAATGGAAAAACGGCAATCGTGGTTAATAATTTAGGAAATTCAATTACACAAATGTTAAAACTTATGCAAGAAAGTTCAAACGAATTGAGTGCTAAAGTTGAAAAATTAAAAACAGGAATTGAAACTCTAAGTTCTGCAACTATGCAACAATCAAGCTCACTTGAAGAAACGGCTCACTCAACCGAAAATATTAGTCAATCAATCCTAGCAACTTCAGATAAAACAAAAACTGTAATTGAACAATCAAATGATATAAAATCGGTTGTAAATATTATAAGTGATATTGCTGAACAGACAAATTTACTAGCACTTAATGCGGCAATTGAAGCCGCTCGTGCGGGAGAGCACGGAAGAGGTTTTGCCGTTGTGGCTGATGAAGTTAGAAAATTGGCTGAAAAGACAAAATCAAGCTTAAGCGACATTAATGCAAGTGTAAGTATGCTTTCTCAATCGATTATAGATATTGGCGAGAGTGTTAATGAGCAATCTGATAGTATTTTAGCAATTAATGAGAATATTAATGGGATTGATAAAGCTACTCAAGATAATGTTTTAGTTGCTAATGAGATAAATAAAGTAACTATTGAAGTTGAAAAAATGGCACATAAATTACTTTCAGATGTAAAAAGTAAGAGATTTTAATGAATTAATGCCAATTTAGTTGAATATTAAAAAATTAAGGAGTTTAAATGATAAAAAAAATATTTTTAACAAGTTCGATTATTGCCACTTCATTGATGGCTGAAAATTTCTCAACTACAAATCTTCAATTTTTATATGGAAGTAAATTTGATGGAGATACATTTGTACACGATACAGATAATGGTAAAAAATCAACTATAACGGCTGAACATTATAGTATGTGGAAATATGGGGATGCTTATATTTTTGTGGATTTTGCAAAAGCTGATAATAAATTTAAGTATCAAGATAAAGAGTATGATACTTATGGGGAAATTCAACCTAGATTTAGTCTTTCAAAAATTAGTGGAAATGATTTATCATTTGGAATAATAAAAGATGTGTATATTTCTACTCAATACAATCAAGGTGAGGGTTATAGAGCTACTTTAGTTGGAGGTGGAGTTGATTTGAAAGTTCCATTCTTTTCAGTTTTTGGAGTTAATTTATACAATAAAAAGACAAATTTAAATGACGATACATATCAATTATCGCTAAATTATACAATGCCATTTACTATGATTGGCTTACATTTTACTATTGATGGATTTATTGATTTAACTGGAGATGATTTCTTAACACAAAATCAATTCTTAGTTGATTTAGGCAAAGTTAGTGAAGTTAGTAGTGTAAAAGCTGGGGTTGAATGGCACTATTATAAAGAAGATAAAACTAACACAAAAGATAATGTGCCTCAAGCTATGGTAAAGTGGAGTTGGTAGATGGGGTCGATTAAATTAAAATTAGTTTTAAGTATAGCACTTATACTAATATTTTCTCTCTCTTCATTAACTGTATTTAATTATATAATAAGTAAAAATAATACTGAAAAAAGAATAATAAATTACGAATTACCAGCAGTAATCGATAATGTAGCTTTTGAAATAAATAAAATTGTAGATTTACCAATAGCTGTTTCGCTTACAATGGCAAAAGATTCGTTTTTGATAGATTGGCTCTCAAAAGGCGAACCAGCAGAAGCACTTCCTATTGCACTAAATTATCACGATGCAATGCAAAAAAGAGGTGGAGCTTTTGCTGTTTTTACGGTTTCAAATACAACTTATAACTATTATGTAGCCGATAAAATTTTAAAACAAGTTGATAAAAGTGTAGAAAAAGATAGTTGGTTTTTTAACTCTATAAAAATGGATAAAGAGTATGAATTAAACATTGACACGGATGAGAGTACAAATAAAGTAGCTGTTTTTATAAATGCTAAAATAAAAAAAGATGATAAAATTTTAGGTATTACTGGGCTTGGAGTTGAATTGCAAGAGGTCGTGAAATTAGTTAATTCAAAACAAATTGGCAAAAATGGACAATTTTTTATGGTTAATTCAAAAGGTGTAATACAAATTCATAAAGACACAAAATTAATTCTAAAACAAAACTTAAAAGATATACCTGAATTATCAAGTATTACATCAGATTTACTCTCAAAAGATGGAAAAACTTTAAGTTATGATGCAAAAGATGGTAAAAAATTAATTATTTCAAAATATATCGAAGCTATGGATTGGTATTTAATTGGAGAAATTCCTGAAGCTGAATTTTTGGAAGATTTAAACGATTTACTTTATAAAACAATATTTATCACTCTTTTTATAATTTTAATTGCAATTTTTATAACTTTATTTATTTCAACTTCTATTTTGAAATCGATTGATAGTTTTAAAGATGGATTGTTAGGGTTTTTTGCATATTTAAATGGTAAAAAAAGTTCAGTTGAAAAGATAAAAATAAAATCAAACGATGAAATTGCACAAATGGCAAAAGTTATCAATGAAAATATTGATAAAAGTGAAGCAAATATTCAAAATGAAAATCAATTCATAAACTCTACAAGTTTGGTTATAGAAGATATTATAAGAGGGGATTATTCTAAGAACTTAAGCAATAATATAGATAATCCTCAACTAAAACGGCTTAGCGAATTAATCAATAAAATGATTGGAGATACAAAAAATACTATCTCAAAAATCTTAGATAGTTTAACTCACTACTCAAATAAAAATTACGGCTCAAAAGTTGATTTAAGCAAAGTCAAAGAGATGCAACAGTTAATTGATGGAATTAATAATTTAGGTTTGGTTTTGCAAAATTCTGAACAAGAAAATATCATCAATACTCAAAAATTACAAGATAGTAAAAAAGAGCTTGAAATTACTATCAAAAATTTAAGAGAAAATGAGTTTCATTTGCTAGAGAGTGCTATTAATAAAATTAGCAAAAATATGTCAAATGCAAGTGTTAAAGAGAATGAGTTATCAACTCGCTTAAATAGTGTAAAAGATAGTGCATCCGATGTTAAAAATATTTTAACTGTCATAAGTGATATTGCTGACCAAACAAATTTACTAGCACTTAATGCCGCAATTGAAGCAGCAAGAGCGGGTGAACACGGTCGTGGATTTGCAGTTGTAGCTGATGAAGTACGACAATTAGCTGAGCGAACTCAAAAAAGTTTAACTGAAATTAATTCAACGATTAATGTAGTTGTACAATCAATTCAAGACTCAAGCGATACGATGGAGCATAATGCAAAAGATATAAATAAATTATCTGATGAAATATTTGAGCTAAAAGCTGGAGTTGAAAAGATATTAATAGTCATAAATAGACTTTTATAATCTTTTACTTTTCAAAACAATTCAAGCTCATTCTCTTGCTCATCTTTTATATCTTTATTACTCAAAAGTCCCTCAATTTGTATACAAGAACTTAGCAAAGAACTATCTAAATAGTGAATATCTTTTGCAGTTTTATCTTCAAAAATATTTATTCTCCAATCACTTAAATCACTTTTTACACTTCTAAGAAAAAGCACCAATTTTTTATTAATATTCTCATCTAAATTATCAACTTCAACACTTCGCAAAAATGTTCCAAGTGAAGAGAGTGCATAAGAAAGAGCCATAAAAGAGTAAAGCGAATTTACAACCGAAGAGTATTTGAGTAAAATTTCGCTAATATCGATTAAAACTTTATTTTCAGCTTTTAACTCATATTTATCTAAAAAATCACTCCAATGCTCTTCTAAATCAATCAAATCGTGAATTTCATCTATTATAGAGCCTTCAATTTGAGAGACAAAATCTATTGCATTTACTTTATTTATATGCGATTGTCTAAGAAGAGTTCTATCATACTCATTTATTTTAATACTCTCTTTTATATCGTTATTTTCGGCTATTTCAAGAGTTATATCTTTTTTTTTGGGTGTAATTTTGAGATGAATATAATCATTTTTAAATACTAAATCTTCGCCAATTGTACTTAAAATACTACTATCAAACTCATCTAACAAAAAGTTCTTTGGAGTTTCAAAATTTATATAAAGCTCATCAAACCCATCTTCTATTATTATATTTAATGTTTCTTGATTTTTTAAAGTATCAATCATAATTTTATATAAAAACTCTAATTTTTTATGAAAAAGCATTTTAATATTTGGATTAAATTTATGATAAAAATCGAGCAACCAAGTCCCAAAATCCATCATATCATCTTCATTTTCAATCGTATAAAAAGTTTTTGAATTCCTAATCTCTTTTGTAAAAGGATTTATTGCATTTTTATTAAAAAGTTTTGATTTTGAGTTATTTTTTAAATTAATTAAATTTACAAAGTTTTTGATTTTATATTTAAAAATATCAGCTTTAATCGGCTTTATGTTATAACAGGTCGCTCCAACTTGTGTCATCTTTCTTTCCATTTGAATATCTTCACTAGCCGTTAAAACCATTATAATTATGTTTGGATACTCTTTTTTTATAATTTTTGTAGCTTCAAATCCATCCATTTCAGGCATCATAACATCCATTATAATTAAATTTGGAATTATTTCTCTAGTTTTTTCGATGGCAATTTTGCCATTTTCTGCTTCAAAAATCTCAATATCTTCAATATCTCTTAATATAACTTTAATAACATCTCTATTATCTTTGGCATCATCAACGATTAAAATTTTCACTACTTCTCCCTTGATTTTTAAACTGAACCAACATACTCTATATCCATCTCTTTATCTCTTGTCCAATTAAAATATGTGAGTAATTTTTTATTTTGCGATTGTGTCTTATATTCAAAGCATTTTTCACAAAGTACATAAGAATTAGTGCTAAATTCATCTCTAATAATAAATTCATCTTCACCATTTTTAATTATATGTTGGCAAAGTTCACATATTTTCTCTATTTCACATCTATTTTTTAAAACTTCTTCCATAAGTTACCTCTACTTTAAACTAATTGGTAATTTTATAATTTTTAAACTAAAAGTTATAAATATGGATGATATAAAAATCTTCATTTATCATTTACTAAGCTTTATTTAAGATATAAGATTGATTTAATTTTTTCCCCTCATATCTCATCAATTTCGCTCATAATTTTTATCGTCTCTTTTATAGCTATTATCATCTGTTTTAAGTGGCTTAAATCATCTGTTAAAAGTTCTATTTTATCGCTTTTACGATACTTCAGCCACTTATCAATCACTTTATAACTTCCAATTTCAAACTCAAATATATCTTTTGTAACTCCGCTGATTTTAATATCATCATTTAAGCTTAAAATGTCATCTTCTAAAGTTATTTTTTCAACAAAACGACTTCCTTTTAATCCATTTACTTTAATTTCATCATCTTCTAATTTATCTTTTAGCAAATGCAAATTAATTAACTTTTCACCTAAATTCTCATATTTATAAAATAGCTTTTCATCATCGATAAATGGAACTTTTGGAAAGTCAATTTTTAAAAATTCAAAATATTTTTCTCTATATTTTTGAGAGTGAAGTCTTGCATAAATATAAGCTAAAATCTGCTCTGGAGTTGGATTAAAACTTAAAGTAGCCAAAAAATCATTAAAGCTTTTTGTGAAGTTTGCTTCTTTTGTTGTTTCATTCATTGTTTCGTGGTATGTGTAAAGGGGAGCTGTGTAAGTTCTAGCACTTAAGTAATTACCATCTATAATTTTATTTGAAATAAATATTTTTGAACTTAAGCCTTTTTGAAAAATTATCCCAATATTTTCTTTTAATAGATATTTCATTACTTCAAATCTATCTCTACCTATAAAACCTTTAGAATAATTTGTATATCTAATATCAAAAGGACGATAAGCTATTTTTTGAGGATTATAATTATCAAAAGATTTAATAGCTTTCAATAGTTGCCAATCTTGTCCATCTTTTTCTAAATTATATATTTTTTTTAACTCAATTTCATTTTTATTTAAGAATTCATTTTTTAAGTTCTCTAAATTATTTTTTGAATATTGAATGGCAATATTATCTTTACTTGTAGATATTCCACCAATATACTCTTTAAAAACATCTGTAATACTCCAAAACTCATTATATTCCTCAATATGTTCATTGTCTTTATAGACAAAAAAGTAGTTTGGTTTTGTAATTTTCAACTCTTTAAAATCAATAGAATCTAAACTATTTACTCTCAAAAAGCTTAATTTTTCTTCACGACTTATCAAATTATTCTCTAAAGTTGAAAAATAATAAACTTTTTTCTCTTTTGGTGACTCTTTATGTTTGATAAAAATTGAAATCGAAACTCCAACCATAATATCAAATACATTTTTATCACCCTCTTTTTTTAAGCTATTGCCGTGTAAATTGATAATATATATCTCATCAAAACTATTTAATAGATTCTCTCTCATTTTTTTATGCACTAATCCATCTAAAAAACTATTATTTGTGATAATTCCCACAACTCCAAAACCTGCTTTATCTATTTTCATTTGTGCAAATCGAATAAACTTCACATAATCATCATTTAAAGGCTTAATATTTTTCTCATTTAAACCAATTTTATAATCTTCTAAAAGCAAAGCTATTTTTTCACTTTTATCTTTTGAATTACTGTTATATGGCGGATTTCCAACCACTACTAAAATATCATTTGCATTTTTAATTTCTTGAGCTTTTAGTGTTTCATCTTCCAAATAAGGCAATAAATTACTTATGCTATGAGCCGATAAATCGAGAGTATTTGTGAGATAAACTCCAATTCTTTTATCTTCATTAAGTTCTATATTTTTAGCTTTTAATTTTCTAATTAAATTTGTATGAGCCACAATATAAGGAGTAAAAAGCAACTCAAAACCAAAAATATCATTTTCAATTTTAGATATTATCTTTTCACGATATAAATCATCATTCGCTTTAAGTAGCAACTCATCAAACACATTTAACAAAAATGTACCTGTTCCAGTCGCAAAGTCTAATATTTTTATGTCATCATTTAAAAATCTATCTTTTAATCCAAATTTAACCTCTAATATATCACTAACACTTCTAATACCAAATCTTCCTAAGATTTAGGTATAATATTATTATGATAAGTAGAAAT
>DZAZ01000079.1 GCA_022729755.1 Helicobacter cetorum
CTTGAGCTTTATTTTGCAAAAGCTTTGAGAGAAATAGAACATAATGATGGGTATAATTTACAAGATGATGGAGTTCATTTTCAGATAAGTTATGAACTATTTTGATAAATATTAGGAGAATAAAATGTTAGAAGTAAGTATATCACAAGCAAAATCAGAATTTACAAAACTATTAAATCAAAGTGTAATTATAGTTGATAAAAAAACAAAAGATAAAAAAGCTGTATTAATTCCTTATGAAAAGTATATGAATCTCTTATCAAAAAATGAAATAAAAGAGAGTTTAAAAGATGGGATATTTTCTAAATTTGTGGGTGTACTTGATAAAGATTTTAAAACAGATGATGAAAAATATCAAGAGATAATTAAATGAAAATATTTTTTGATACTAATATTTTTCTTGATGTAATTTTAAAAAGAGAAAGTTATGAATCATCTTTAATTATTTTAAATGCTATTGATAGAGGTATTTTTGAAGGTGTAATTTTAGATATAACACTTTTAAATATAGATTATATAGCTAAAAAGCAAGTTAAAGATTTAAGAGATTTTTTAACAATTATAAATAATCTATTTTCAATTGTTTGTGTATCAAATCAAGACATTAAGAGTGCATTAGAAATTAAAAATAAGAATTTAGAAGATAATTTGCAATATATAAGTGCAAAAAAAAGCAATTGTGATTTAATAGTTACAAATGATAAAAGTTTTTATAAAGGTGAATTAAATGTTTTTAGTAGTGTTGATTTTGTGAATAAATATATAAATTAGAAAATAAATATGATTATAATATTTGAAAGGTAAATTATGAAAACAATCATTTTAACTCTTTTTTTTACAACTTTGCTTTTTGCAAATTTTGAAGATAATTTAACACTAGCAAAAACTCACCAAAACTTAGGTTTTTTTGATAAAGCTGAAAAAATTTTAAAAGATTTAACTTCAGAAAATGAGTTTGAAAAAGCTAAGATTTATCTTAGCTTGGCAGATTTGTCACTATCTAAAAATTCGCTTGAAGATACAAAAGAGTATTTGCAAAAAGTTGAAAATTTAAATTTAAATGATGAGATGACAAAAGTTTCAATTTTAAATTTAAAAGCTGGAATTGATATGTTGGAGGGTTATTTTGTTGATGCAGAAGATAAACTTCAAAAAGCACTAAATTTAAGCAAAGATGAAAATTTAAAATTTAGTATTTTAACAAACTTGCTTTTAGTTAAAATAGAAATTAATAGCGATGATAAATTAGAGTTTGCAAAAAAATCACTAAAAATAATTTTAAGTGCTAAAAACTCAAAAGATAAAGTAAACTCTCTAATTAGTTTTGGAATTTTGCTTAAAAATAGTGATGAACTTTTTGAACTTTCATTTGAAGCTTTAATAAAAGCTTATGAAATTGCAAAAGAGTTTAATGATTCAAAATTCAATTCTTTAACTTCTGGTTATTTAGGAGAGCTTTATGAAGATAACAGACAATTTAATGAAGCACTAAAATTAACTAAAAGTGCAATATTTTATGCACAAGAGGGTTTTGATATGCCTGAAATTTTATATTTTTGGCAATGGCAACTTGCAAGAATTTTAAATGAATTAAATCAAAATGATGAAGCAATAGAGGCTTATAAAGATGCAATTAAAACTTTAAATCCTATTAAAAAAGAGTTTTTTAAAGGGTATAAAAATTTTAAAGATAGCTTTAATGAAAATGTAAAACCTATTTATATTGGACTTGTTGAATTGCTTATACAAAAAGCTAAAAATTCAAATGAAAAACAAAAACTCTTAAGAGAAGTAATCGATATAATGGAAACTCTAAAAGCTATGGAGATTGAAAATCTTTTTAGTGATGAGTGTTTATTAAAATATAAAGCCAAAATAAAATCTCTAAATCAACCTCCAAAAAATGTTGCAATAATTTATCCAATAATGCTCTCAAAAAGTGTAATTACTTTAACTTTAATTGAAGATGAAATAATTTTAAATGAATTTAAAATCGATTCTAGTGAATTTTATAAGTTAGTGAAAAATTTTAGAGAAAAACTCCAAACTAGAGTTACAAAGCGATTTTTTTATGGAGCAAAAAAACTCTATGATATTTTAATAAGAGATATTGAACCAACACTAAAAGATAAAAATATAAAAACACTTTTGATTGCACCTGATGGAGTTTTGAGACTTATTCCATTTTCAACTATCAATGATGGTAATAAATTTTTAATTGAAAAGTACGAAGTTGTAACAAGTATCTCTATGGAACTTACAGATTTAAGCAAACATAAAAAAAGAGAATTTTTTATAGGTGGCATATCTGAAGCAAGAGATGGTTTTTCGCCACTTCCAAATGTTTTAAAAGAGTTAGATAATGTAAAAGATATAATTTTAGCTAAAGATATAGTTAAAAATAGTGATTTTACACTTTCAAATTTAGAAAATAGTTTTAAAGTAAATGATTATTCAATAGTACATTTCGCAACTCACGGTGTTTTTATGGGTGAGCCAAAGGATAGTTTTTTACTTGCATATAATGAAAAACTTTCAATGGATAAACTTCAAAATTTACTAAGTTTAACTAAATATAAAGAGGGAGTTGAGCTTTTAACTCTTAGTGCTTGTCAAAGTGCTTTAGGCGATGAGCGTTCAGCTTTAGGACTTGCAGGAGTTGGACTTAAAGCGGGAGTAAAAAGTGCAATTGCAACTCTGTGGTTTGTAGATGATGAAGCAACTTCAATTGCAATAAGAGAGTTTTATAAAAATTTAGCAAATGGTGAGAGCAAAGCAAAAGCCCTTCAAAATGCTCAAATAAAATTACTTAAACAAAAAAGATATGCACATCCAAGTTATTGGGCTTCATTTCTTTTAATTGGTAATTGGTTATAAGGAATAAAATGAAAATATTTGTACTTATTTTAATTTTTTTACTCTCATCTTTTGCAGATATGAATTTAAATATAACTTTTAGTGAAACTGATTTAAATGGTGAAATTAGAAGAAGAGATGCAGGTGAAGAGATTTCAAGAGGAATGTCTCGCGGAATGAGCAGAGGAATGTCTCGCGGAATGAGCAGAGGAATGTCTCGCGGAATGAGCAGAGGAATGTCTCGTGGAATGAGCAGAGGAGAAGAGGTAAACTTTGAAACTCCAAAGAAAATGTATTTTTTAGCACCTTTAAAATTAGGTTTAACAACATCAAATTCTCCAACACTTTATTATTATATTTCAGATGGTTATAATGGTGAAATTCACTTTATTTTAAATAGAGAAGATTTAATTGAGCCGATACTTGAGACAACTTTGACAAAAGTACAAAAAGAGGGAATTTATAAAATAGATTTAAGTGAATATAATATTTCACTTGAAAAAAATGTAGAATATGAAGCTTTTTTAGTAATTATTTTAGATGAAGTTGAACGTTCAAGCGATTTTTTAGCAAGTGTAGCTTTTAAATATGAAGTGAAATAGCGAAATGACAAATCAATTTGAAACAGAACAAAAGATTTTAAAACAATATTTAAAAGCTTCACTTAAACATTTAGAACGAATAGAATTTGCAAAAAGTGAAATAAAAAAATTAACTATGGATAGTGAAAATGAAAATATTTTTGTAACTTTTTCTGACCAAATTATATATAGATTTGGACAACTTCAAGACCAAATGGCAAAAAAAATATTTCCAAACCTTTTGAAAATTTTAGGTGAGAATGAAAGTAGCTTTATCGATATTTTTAATAAATTAGAAAAATTGGATTTTTTAAATATAGAATTTGTAAAGTGGCAAGAGTTACGAGATGAGCGAAATAATATACACGAATACGAAGAGTTGGAAATTAATGAAATAAGAGATAGACTGGATGTGATTATTGATGATTATATTCAAATTCTTGAAAATCTTTTTATTTATTTGTTTGAAAAAATGATAATAAATAAACATTTATCAAATATTATAGATGAAAAAATGAGTAAAGAATTTTATGAATTAAAAAATAAAATTATAAAAAAAAATGTTTGATAAAAATATATTAAAAAGAGTTAGAATTGCTGAAAAATATCTACTTATACTATATCAAGCTTTTATAAAAACTTTAGAAAATCAAGATAATGTCTCTCTTTATTTAATTGGTTCAAGAACTGATTTGAATAAAAAAGGTGGAGATGTTGATTTATATATTTTATTTGAAAATGAGTTAAGTTTTAAAGATAAAATGAGATTTAAACAAAAATTTGGCATTAACTTAGCTGAATTTAGAAAATTTTATAAAACTGATATAATTTTAGCAAATAAAAACGATAATAGATTAATAGATGAATTTGCAAAAAATGAGAAAATATTACTATTTGAAAATAAGGATTAATATAGATGTTAAAAAAAATACTTTTAATTTTATATTTTTTTATAACTTATTTAAGTGCAATAGATGGACATCCATTTATCAAAAATTACACATACTTAGATTATGGTGGAGATAATCAAGTTTGGGGAGCAACTCAAGATAAGAGAGGAATTTTGTATTTTGTAAATTCAAATGTTGGAGTGCTAGAGTATGATGGAGTTAATTGGAACCATATAAAACTTTCAAATCGTAGCTCTGGTCGTTCAATTGATGTTGATAAAAATGGTGTAGTTTATGTCGGTGGAGTTGGTGATTTTGGATATTTAAAGAGTTATGATAATAAAACAAAATTTATTTCATTAATTGAATTTATTCCAAAAGAGGAGCGAAATTTTGAATATGTTTGGGAGAGTGTTAGTGTAAGTGATGGGGTATATTTTGGAACTGATAGAGTGATTTATAGATGGTTTAATGGGAAAATTAATATTATAAAAACAGATAGTAAATTTCATATTATAAGAAAAGTCAATGATAAAGCTTATGTAAGAGTTGAGGGAAAAGGATTAATGAGGATTGATGAAGATAAATTAACTCTAATAAGTGAAAAATTTGCAAATATCTCTGTAAATGCCTTAGTACCTTATGATAAAAATCAAATTTTAATATTTTCAAGAGAGGCTGGAGTTTTTATTTATGATGGAAAAAATATAAAAGAGTTTAAAACAAAAGCCGATGAATTTTTGCGAAAAAACCAAATTTACGATGCAATAGCACTTAAAAATGAATTTGTGGTAGCTACTAAAAATGGAGCTGTGATTTTAGATAAAAATGGGGAGTTAAAATATATTTTAGATAATAAAACAGGTCTTAGAGATAGTTTTATAACTCACCTTTTTATTGATAAAGAAGAGAATGTATGGTTATCGCTTAATAATGGAATCGCGAAAGTTGAGATTAATTCGCCTTTTGTAATTTATGATTCGCTCTTTGGACTTGATAGTAGTGTAAATAATATGCTTAGAGAAAAAAATACTCTTTTTGTTTCAACTATGAAAGGAGTTTATAAAGAAGATAATATAGGATTTAAAAAAATAGATGGAATTGATATCAATGCTTGGGAAATGGTTGCATTTAAAGATTTTATTTTAGTTGGTACAAATGAGGGAATTTATGAAATAAAAGATAGTGTAAAAAAATTAAATATCACAAATGAGAGTGTTTTATCAATCATAAAATCAAATGAAAAAATATATTTCTCAACTCCAAAAAGCCTTAAAGTTATGGAATTTATAGATAATAAATTTGAAATTACAAAAAGTTTTGAGACAAATATTCAAGCTTGGAATTTAATTGCAAAAGATGATGAAATTTGGGGAAGTTCAGAAAAAGGTGTTATTTTTAGAGTGAATTTAAAAAATGAAAAAGTTGATTTTTTTGATAAAAAGAGTGGTTTAGAGGGTGGAAGATTTTTTATTTCAAATATTGATGGTGAAATTTTAGTTTCAACAACAGAGGGAATTTACTATTTTGATAATAATAAATTTATAAAAGAGCTATCGCTAAATTTAAAAGATGTTGGAAGAGTTATAAAAGATAAAGATGGAATTTGGATTAGATATGAGTTTACAAAATTAGCATTTGCAAAAAAAGAAAATGGAGAGTATAGCTTAGAACCAACATCTTTTAATAGACTAAATGGATATAAATTTGAAGTAATTTATCCTGAAGAGCAAATGGTTGAAGGATATAAGTTTGAAGTAATCTATCCAGAAAATAATGCAATTTGGTTTGGTGGAGTTGAGGGATTGATAAAATATAACTTAAATGCAAAACTATTAAAAAGTAACTATGAAGTTTTAATTAGAGAAATTATTTCAAACACTAAAGAAATAAATATTAATAATAAAAACTTTTCTTATAATAAAAATTCTCTCACTTTTAAATTTTCAGCTCCGTACTTTACAAGTGAAGAGTTAAATGAGTATCAAGTTTTTTTAAATGGTTATGATAAAGATTATTCTAATTGGTCAAAAAATGCTTTTGCGACTTATACAAATTTAAGTGAGGGCAAATATACTTTTTTTGTAAGAGCAAAAAATATTTATGGAGTAATTTCAAATGAAGCAAAGTTTGAGTTTGAAATCAATCCACCTTGGTACAGAACTTTGTTTGCATATATATTCGATGTTTTTTTAATTGTAGCTTTTATCTATTTGATAGTTTTACTTCAAGTTAGAAAAGCTCAAAAAAAATCAATGCTTGAGTTAAAAAGAGAACAAAAACACTCGCAAGAATTAGAAACTTTAGTAGCTAAGAGAACAAAAGAGTTATATGAATTAAATCAAAACTTAGAGAAACTTGTTGAAGAAAAAGTTAAACAAATCAGAGTTCAAGAAGATATGTTAATTCAACAAAGTAAAATGGCAACAATGGGCGAAATGATAGGAAATATCGCACATCAATGGAAACAACCATTAAATATTTTGAGCATAATTATTAGTTCAATTGAGTTTGAATATGAGCATGATGGTGAAATTAACAATCAAAAATTATTGACTAAACATTTACCAGAAATAATTAAACAGATTGAATTTATGTCAAATACAGTAGATGATTTTAAAAATTTCTTTAAACCAAATAAAGAAAAGGAAAATTTTCTTATCAAAAAGGCAATAGAAGATACTTACTCAATTATTTCTAGTGATTTGAGACAAAAAAGTATTGATTTTAGCATTGAAGGAGAAGATTTTAATCTTTTTGGTTATAAAAATGAGTTAAAACAAGTTTTTTTAAATATACTAAATAATTCAAAAGATGCAATATTTCAAAATAATACAAAAGAGAAATTTATAAAAATTAGCTTAGAAAAAAATAAAATTTTAATAGCTGATAGTGGTGGTGGAATTCCACAAAATGTAATTGAGAATATTTTTAATCCATACTTTACAACAAAAAAAGAGGGTAGTGGAATTGGACTTTATATGTCAAAATCAATAGTAGAAAATATGAATGGTGAGATAAGTGTAGAAAATAAAAATAATGGTGCAGAGTTTAAAATAGAGTTTAAAATGGAGCAGAAAAATGAATGAATATTTTATTCAAAAACTTTTTATAAAAGATGTAAGAGGTATTATAAAAGATTTAGAGATACCTCTAAGTGAGAGTGAGAGAAAGCATTTAATAATCACAGGTAAAAATGGAAGTGGTAAAACAAGCACATTAAATGAGATTGATATTTTATTAAATAAACTAATTAATAATCAGTTTGCACAAATTAAGCAGTTAGAAAAATTGATTAAATCTAATACACAATCAATAGAACATTTTATAAAAAATATTAAAAACTATCAAGAACAAATAACTATCTTAGAAACTCAAAAAAATAACATAAATATGCAACAAATAGAAAACAACATAAAAAGCTATAATCAAAATATTTTAAATGAAAGAAATAATATAAAAAAATATGAACAAGATATTGAAAATTGGCAAAAGCATATTGAAGATTTTTTAAAAATTGATTTAGTTTTTTCAAATCAAAATGAAATATATGAAAATATTGTAAATGGAAAATTTATACTAGCTTTTTTCAAAGCAAAACGAGAAAATAAATCTAATCCAGTGCAAAACCCAACTAAACAAGATTTTCAACAAAAGTATCTTACAAATGCAGAGTTAAATAAAACATTTTTACAATATTTAGTAAATCTAAAAACATCTCAAGCCTTTGCACAGATTGAAAATGATATGGATAATGTAGAAAAAATTAAGAAATGGTTTGAGAGATTTGAAAATGCACTAAAAGAAATTTTTGATAAACAAGATTTAAAGATAGTTTTTAATCATAAAAAGTTTGATTTTAAAATAGAATATGATGGTAAAAGTTTTGGATTAAATGAACTTTCAGATGGCTACTCTTCGTTTTTAGCAATTCTTACAGAGTTAATTTTGCGAATGGAAGCAAACAGTGTAGAGGCTTATGATATGCAAGGTGTTGTTTTAGTTGATGAGATAGAAACACATCTTCATGTAGAACTTCAAAAAAAAGTTTTGCCATTTTTAACAAGTTTTTTTCCAAAAATACAGTTTATTGTTACATCTCATAGTCCTTTTGTGCTTTCATCTATTGAAAATGCAGTTATTTGTGATTTGGAAAGAAGAGAAATAATTGAAAGTGAAAGATTTAAAAATGCCTCTTACTCTCAAATAGTTAAAAACTATTTTGAAGTTGATAGTGAATTTTCAAGAGTATTAGTAAGTGAGATAAAAAAATATGAAGATTTAATTACACTTTTTGAAAACGGTAGATTAGATGAACAACAAGAAAAAGAGTTATTTGATTTAGATTTAAAACTTGATAAAATCTCTCCAATGCTTTCAGATGAGATTTATTTAAGATTTAAAGAGGCACAAACAAAGATACAAAATGACTAAAATAGATAGAAAAGAAAATCCAACTTTTAATTATTATTCAGATGATAGTGTAAAAGAG
>DZAZ01000018.1 GCA_022729755.1 Helicobacter cetorum
TTGTATTATATTTTAACTTTCTTTTCGATTTTAACTATTTGAGAATAACGATTTTCAAAATTTTATTTTATTTGCTTGGGGTATTATAGATGGTGAGCTTAGAAATTGATAAGAGTTTTGATTTATTTGAGAGTAATGACTACCATTTGACTACCCTTTCTTCTAAGATGTCGTAGTTATGGGGTGTTTAGTGGTACCAAAGAGGGGACTCGAACCCCTATGAGCAAAGCTCGCCAGATTTTGAGTCTAGTGTGTCTACCATTTCACCACTTTGGCAAAATAAAGAGAGTTAAAACTCCCCCTTTGATTATTTTTTAGCTTTTGCTTTAGGTTTTGCTTTCGCTTTTGGAGCTTTTACAGGTGCTTCTTTTACTTTTTTAGGAGTTATAGGCGTTTTATTAGCAACCGCCTCTTTTAATTGTTTACCAGCTTTGAATTTTACAACTCTAGTTTCAGGAATTTTTACGATTTTTTCAGTCCCTGGAACCTTAGTTTCTCTTGCAGCTCTTAATGAACTTGAGAATGTTCCAAATCCTATGAAATTTACACTATCACCCTTTTGAAGTGCTTCAGTTACAGCATCTAATACACACTCAAGTGTAACTTTTGCATCTTTTTTTGTTTGCCCTGTTTTACTTGCAACCATATCCACAAATTCAGATTTTTTCATTTTTTTTATCCTTATAAAAAAGTAACTTTAATTCTACACTTTTTTTTAAAAAATTTCAATTCTTTTTTGCAAAAATTACCAATTTTTAGGCTAATTTGTGAAATTTTTTTTCACTTTTTTACTTTTTATGCAAATTTTAATGAAAATAGCGAAATAGGAAAGCTTTTTGCTTATTAAATTTAATGCTTATTTTCAAAGGATAGATATGAGAGTATCGTTTAATTCAGCTTATGATAGATTTTTAGTTAATAATTCAAATACACAACAAAGTTTAAATGAAATTTCAAAACAACAATCAAGTGGCAAAAAAATTCAATTTGGACACGATAGTCCTTCGATTTTTATAGATACATTGAGGCTTGAATATGAAATTACAACTTTTAATCAAACAAAAGATATAAGTAACAAAGCGAAAATGCTTTCAGATAATACGGATGCAGTTTTGAATGAATTTAGTACAAATCTTGAAACATTTAAAACTAAACTTTTAGCAGCAGCTAATAATGTTCATTCTAATGAAAGCTCGGAGGCTTTAGTAAAAGATTTAAAAGCTATAAGAGAGCATTTGCTTAATTTAGCAAACACTTCTATAAATGGTCAATTTATCTTTTCAGGTTCAGCAATTTCAAGAAAGCCTGTTAATAGCGATGGTAGTTATAATGGAAATAGCGAGAGCTTAAAAGCCAAAGTTGGCTCACAACTTGAACTTCCATATAATTTAAATGGAAATACTCTACTTTTTGGCAAAGATATAGATTTTAATAAAACTATTACAACGAATATAAAACATTATAATCTTAGTGAACTTTATCCACGGGTAATGAGTGGGCCTGATAATGAGAATAATCACTCAAAAGAAGTGTTTATTAAGGGCAGTAACACGATTAGAGATTTAGTTGGAGATAATGACCAAAATAGTGCAAATCAATCAAATACATTTTTTTATGCAAGAGGTACAAAAACTGACGGTACTACTTTTAAAGAAAAGTTTAGTTTAAATCCAACTGATACAATGGATAGTTTAACTCAAAAAATCGGAAAAATTTATGGAAATAGCGATACTAACACTTTAGTAGATGTAAAATTAAACGAGTGGGGTCAAATCGAAATAACCGATAAAACAACTGGTAGAAATTTAATTGATTTTCATATGGTGGCAGGAACTGATTTAAGTGGTGGTGCTGGTGCCGATGTTAACGATATTGCACAATTAAGTGGTTCAAGCCTTGAAGATGCAATTGATAACAGTGGTGGAAGTTTAAAAAATTATAATGGTGTACTTATTACAAGTTTTATCAAAAGCGGAGCTGATGCCCTAAATTTAAATGGAGAAAGAGATACACTTGGAATTAGTTATGATAAAGTTTTATTTAGTAAAAATGCTTCTAATTTAAAATCAAACTTTTCTCAAGTTACAATTGATGGAAGTAATTTTGCAACATATAAAACTAAAATATCAGAAGTTACAGGAGATTTGAGCGGTAAAAACACTTCATTTAATTATAGTGGAAAAGATATAACTGGTGCTAATTTAACAGGAACTATTAATTTAACAACACTAACAGGCGATACACCAAATGGAAGTATAAACGAAGTTACATACCAACAATTGATGAATGAAATTGCAAAAGCTGTTAGTAAAACTAATGATGTTACAGAGGCTAGAAAATTAGTAGATGTCTATTTGGATGAAAAGGGTAGAGTTAATATTAGAGATTTGACTAATTCAAAAACAACTTCAATGGAATTTTCACTTTATGATAGTAATAGTGATAGTTTTGCAAACACTTTAAATTCAACTTTAACATTTCATTCAAATAATGCACTAAAAGTTGATGAGCCATCTTCAGACTTTTTTGCACAATTAGATACTGCAATCAAAGCGGTTGATTTAATGCTTTATCGAGCTGATGGAGATGACCCGCAAGCAGGACGAAATATAGGCATACAAGGCGCTGTTGGCTCGATTGAGCATTTAATGAAACATATGGAAAATGTGCATACAACAGTTGGAGCTCAAAGTAGGGCTTTGGAATACTCAATTCAACGACAAGAAACTATGATTATACATGCAAAAACACTTCAAAGTGAAGTGCTTGATACTGATATTGCTGAAAGCCAGTTACAACTTCAACAATTAAGTTTAAATTATCAAGCGATGATGTCTACAATTGCAAAAGTAAATCAACTTTCACTTGTAAATTACATAAAATAATAAGCTAAGATTTTCTTATTATTTTATTTGCACAATCTAGTGCTAAATCAATGTGAGACAAAATAAACTTTTTATCAAACTCTTTAAAAAATCCGAAATTTTCCAAATCTCTAAATAAATTACTACTAACTCCAGAGAGTATTAATTTTGTATTTTTATCTTTACAAGCATTATAAAACTCCTCAAGTGCATGAATTCCTGTTGCATCAATTACGGGAACGTGCCGCATTCTTAAAATAAATACTTTAGGATTTTGTGCAACTATATCTAAAACATCTTTTAATTTATCAGCCACACCAAAGAAAAATGGCCCATTTATTTCATAAACCTCAACACCAGTTGGCACAACTTTTTTACTTGTAGCATCAGGGTCATCACACTCATTACATTCGCTATTTTCAAGTACAATTCTTCTATCTTGTATTTGAGTTGTATCTGTTATTCGCTTGATAAATAAAAGTGCAGCTAAAACTACTCCAACTTGCACAGCTACGGTTAAATCGATTAAAACTGTTAGTAAAAATGTACTTAGTAATACTAGCACATCGCTTTTTGGGGCTTTTAAAAGTGATTTGAAGTGTTTTATTTCACTCATATTATATGCAACTACTATTAAAATCGCAGCAAGTGTAACCATTGGAACTTTAATAATTATAAAAGCTAAAAAGTACATAAATAAAAATATTATGATGCCGTGAATAATCCCAGCTAATGGACTTTTTGCATTTGCTTTAATATTTGTTGCAGTTCTTGCAATTGCAGCAGTTGCACTAATTCCACCAAATAAAATTGAAACGATATTACCTAAGCCTTGACTAATTAATTCTGTATTTGATTTGTGCCTATCTCCACTCATTCCATCAGCCACAACAGCACAAAGTAGCGATTCAATTGCAGCCAAAAGTGCAATAGTTAAAGCATCAGGTAATAAAAGTTTAATTTTTTCTAAAGTTATATCAAATGCAAAAGTTGGAGCAGGAATTGTGCTTGGAATTGAGCCAAATTTTGATTCAATTGTTTCAATTGGAATATTAAAAAAATATGTGATTGCAACTCCAAAAATAACGGCAACAATTGGTCCTGGGATTTTAGGCAAGATTTTTTTAGTATAAATAATTAAGAAAATAGAGATAATTCCAACAATCAAAGCATAAAAATTTATATCATTAATATGATGAAGATACTCACTCCATTTTTCTATAAATTCAGATGGTAATGTTTGTATATTTAAACCAAAAAAATCTTTTATTTGCGATGAAAAAATAATTAAGGCAATACCAGCTGTAAAACCAGTAGTAACTGGATATGGAATATATTTTATAATAGAGCCAAATTGAAATAAACCCATCAAAATAAGTATAACTCCAGCCATTAAAGTTGCAATAGCTAAGCCCTCATATCCGTGCCGCAAAACGATATCGTATAATATTACAACAAATGCTCCAGTAGGTCCTCCGATTGAAAATTTTGAACCACCAAAAATTGACATCAAAACTCCAGCAATAATTGCAGTAATTAAACCCTTTTCAGGTCCAACTCCACTTGCAATTGCAAATGCCATAGCTAAAGGAAGTGCCACAATTGCAACAGTTAAACCAGCTAATAAATCATCAAGAAAAAACTCTTTTTTATACTCCTTATGTTTTAAGAGAGTAAATAATTTTGGCTCAAAAATACGACGATACAACGACTTTCTCCTATTAAAAAATTTTTTTTGAATTGTATCACAAGCTTAATTTTAAAGCAATTTTAATACTTTAAAGGTTAAAATTTAGCTTAATTTTATTAAAAAGGGGAATTTATGCCAAAAATTAACAGATATGTAGATATTGACACACTTGAGAGAGAAGCGAAGAAGGATTATATTGATAGACACTCGCCATTTGTTCATTGCGAAAAAAATGCAAAAAAAGGTGAAAAGTTTAAGGTAAAAGTAAAAGTTGGAAATGAGTATACTCATCCAGATGATTTTGACCACTATATCGCTTATGTTCAACTATTTAATGGTGAAACACTTTTAGGACAAGCAACATTTAATGCAGGAACTTTAGGAAATGAAAAGTCTCAAGTTGAAGTTGATTTTTATGTTATTGCTAAAGCCAATTTAAATTTAGTTGCGCTTAGTTATTGTACTAAACACGGTGTTTGGGAGAGTGACCCAATAAAAGTTGAAGTGAGTGAATAATTCATTAAATGGAGTTATATAAAGCTTTATCATTAAAATATTTATATAGTTTAAAAATGTTGGGGATTGAGTATTTAGAGGCTTGTGAATTAAAAACAACTTCAAATAACTCTCACAACTCATCATTACCTGAAGGGATTGTTGAACTTGAAAAAATAGTTAATGAGTGTAGGCTTTGTGATTTAGCTCAAACTAGAAATAAAGTAGTTTTTGGTGAGGGCAATTTCAATGCAAAACTTATGTTTATAGGTGAAGGACCTGGTGCTATGGAAGATGCAAGTGGAAAACCATTTGTTGGAAGAGCAGGAGAGCTTTTAACTAAAATGATAGAAAAAGTTTTAGAGCTTAAAAGGTCTGAAGTTTATATTGCAAACATTGTAAAATGCCGTCCACCTGACAATCGAGTTCCTAGTATTATGGAGGCAACTATTTGTAAGCCATATTTAATGAAACAAATTGAATTTATAAATCCAAAAATTATAGTAGCCTTAGGTACTACAAGTTATCACTATTTGACAAATGATAATGCTAAAATTTCAACAGTTAGAGGTAAAATTTTTGAATTTGAGAAATTTTCTATTATTCCAACATATCACCCAAGTTTTTTGCTTAGAAATCCTGAAGCAAAAAGAGATGTATATCAAGATTTATTAAAAATAAAGAGTTTGTTATGAAAATATTTATTGTACTTTTTATGTTGCTCTCTTTTTTAAATGCAAAAAGTTATTTGCTATCTTCAATTCCACTTCCTAGTACTGAAATTATGAATATTTGGGTTGAGCCTTGTAATGAAGAGTGTTTGCATTTGCATTTAAGTAGGGGAGAAGTTTTTTCTTTTTTATCTAAGTTTAATAAAATTACTTCTAACGATAGCAAGTTAAAAAGTGAATATTTAGCAAATGCTTCGCTTTTTAATTTAATTCAAGAAGTAGTAGTTGATGTTGAAATTGCAATACTTTTTCCACAAAAAAAGATTGGTAAATATGTAAGTGGTACTACAAAATCTGTTTTAGCTTATCTTTTAAGCCAAAGTGGAGGTTTTAAGCTTGAAACTTTTGATTGTGGCGATGAGAGCGAATTAAGTGTTAAAAATTCACTAAATGAGATACGAAGTAAAAACTTCAAAAATATAATTGCAATTTTTACAAATGATGGTTTGCAATATTTACAAAAATATGGTGAAAATTTAAGAATTTTTGTACCAACAATTAATAAAAATTCCGTTGATATTGGTGCTTCAAATATAATCTTTGGTGGAATTGATTATAAAGCTCAAGTATCGAAATTAAATAGTTTTACAAACGATAAAATCGCAGTTTTTTATGATAAAAGTCCAGTAAGTAAAAAAGTCACAAGTTACATAGAGAATACTCAATATCAAAGAGAAATAGATACAGATGCGGCTAATTTTAAGAATATATTTAAAGAAAATCAAGCCTTAAATTATGCTTCACTATTTTTAAATACTCCAGTAGTTGCGAGTAGTTTGATACTCTCACAAATTACATATCATAAAAAACCAATTCATAGAATTTTATCAACTCAAATTAATTACAATCCAATGTTAATAAATTTAACTCAACCGCGAGATAGCGAAAAACTTTTAATTGCAAATTCAATTACAACTGTTGAAAATTCGATGTTGAGTGATTATAATAAACTGTTATTAAATGATATAGATTTTGACTGGATAAATTACACTACAACAGTTGGAACTGATTATTTATATAGTTTAATTACAGAGGAAAATCGTTACTTCAAAGAGAAAATTGAGAATAATCAAGTAATTTATAATTTAAATATAGTTAAAGTTGAAAATAGCGGATTTAAGCCATTTTAGTAAGTGAGTAGTTTTAAATTTAAAACTACTTTTTAACTAAAAAAAGTTAGAATAAAGCTTACAATCATAAAAAAAAGAGGTTTTAATGGCTTTGGATGAAAAAAGACAAAAAGCGATTGATAGTGCCATAAAACAGATAGATAAAACTTTTGGAAAAGGCACATTGGTTCGGCTTGGTGAAAAAGAGATTGAACCAATTGATGCTATTTCAACGGGTTCGATTAGTCTTGATATTGCACTTGGAATAGGTGGAGTTCCAAAGGGAAGAATAATTGAAGTTTATGGACCAGAAAGTAGTGGAAAAACTACAATTGCACTTCAAATAATTGCTGAATGTCAAAAAAACGATGGAGTTGCAGCCTTTATTGATGCTGAACACGCTCTTGATATTGCTTATGCAAAAAATTTAGGAGTTGATGTTGAAAATTTACTTGTTTCTCAACCAGATTTTGGAGAACAAGCACTTGAAATATTAGAAACTCTAACAAGAAGTGGGGCAGTTAATTTAATTGTAATAGACTCAGTAGCAGCACTTACTCCAAAAGCTGAAATTGATGGAGATATGGGTGATGCTCATATGGGACTTCAAGCAAGATTAATGAGTCAAGCACTTCGTAAAATCACAGGAATTTTACACAAAATGAATGTGACTGTAATTTTTATCAATCAAATTAGACAAAAAATTGGTGGAATGGGTTATGGTCCAAATGAGACTACAACTGGTGGAAATGCACTTAAATTTTATGCTTCAGTTAGGCTTGATGTGAGACGAATTGCCACTTTAAAACAAGGTGAAGCACAAATTGGAAATCGAGTAAAAGTAAAAGTCATAAAAAATAAAGTAGCACCTCCATTTCAACAAGCTGAATTTGATATTATGTTTGGCGAGGGAATTTCAAAAGAGGGCGAAATTGTTGATTATGGTGTTAAATTTGATATCATCGATAAGAGTGGGGCTTGGTTTAGTTATGAAGCTGAAAAATTAGGTCAAGGTAAAGAAAATGTTAAGAAATACTTAAAAGAAAATATCAAATTAGCAACAGAAATAGAAGAAAAAATTAAATCAAAACTAAAAGAAAATATCATAAAATCAGATGTGGACATTAGTGAAGATGAAGACGATTTAGAAGATTTAGGAGAATAAAATGGTTTACATAGATAATATAATCGCAGACGAAGTGCTAGATAGTAGGGGAAATCCGACGGTTAGAGCCACAGTTTATTTAAGTGATGGAGCAGTTGCAAGTGCAATAGTGCCAAGTGGTGCTAGTACTGGTAAGAGAGAGGCATTAGAATTGCGAGATGGTGGAGAAAGATTTTTAGGTAAAGGAGTTGAAAAAGCTTGTGAAAATATTAACTCTAAAATTGCCGATGAATTAATAGGTGTTAGTCCATTTAATCAAGCTCAAATTGATGCAATTATTAAAGAGATAGATGGTAGCGAAAACTATTCAAACATTGGTGCAAATGCAGCATTAGGTGTTTCTATGGCGGTAGCAAGAGCTAGTGCTAACTCACTTGGAATGCCACTATATAGATATTTGGGTGGTGCTAATGCACTGATTTTACCAACTCCAATGCTAAATATTATAAATGGTGGCTCACATGCAAGTAATAATATCGATTTTCAAGAGTATATGATTGTGCCACTTGGATTTGCTAATTTCAAAGATGCACTAAGAGCTGCGGCTGAAGTTTATCAATGCTTAAAAAAAGTTTTAAGTGATAGAGGTGAGTCTACTTCACTTGGTGATGAGGGTGGTTTTGCTCCAAATCTTAAAGATAATGAAGAGCCGATAAAAGTTATTATAGAAGCAATTGAAAAAGCTGGATATAAGGCTGGTGAACAAATTGCGATTGCAATTGATGCGGCAAGTAGTGAGTTTTGTACTGAAGATGGAAAATATGAGCTTAAATCTGAAAATAGAACAATAAGTTCGGCTGAACTAGTTGAATATTATGAAAAACTTTGCAATAGATATCCTATTGTTTCAATCGAAGATGGATTAAGTGAAGATGATTGGGATGGTTGGAAATTAATGAGCGAAAAGTTAGGTAAATTTATTCAAATAGTTGGAGATGATTTATTCGTTACAAATAAGAAAATCTTAGCTGAAGGAATTGAAAAAAATATCGCAAATGCAATTTTAATAAAACCAAATCAAATTGGAACTGTAAGTGAAACTATGCAAACAGTAAGACTTGCTCAAAGAAATGGTTACAATTGTGTTATGAGCCACCGAAGTGGTGAGAGTGAAGATGCTTTTATTGCTGATTTTGCAGTAGCACTTAATACTGCCCAAATCAAAACAGGCTCAACAGCAAGAAGTGAAAGAATTGCAAAATATAATCGATTACTTGAGATTGAGCGAGAGCTTGAATATGGTGAGTATTTAGGAAAAGAATTATTTAAATAAATAACAAAAATGAAAGAGGTACCTAAAACTGAAATTGATATAAGAGATGAACTTTTTGGTTTAGATGATAAAAAAGAGTGGCTTGGAATTAGAAATTTTACTTTCACAAAGCTTATTTTTTTAATTTCTCTTATAATGGGTTTTGGTTTATATATTGGGAATTTACTTTTTGGAGTAGATTCTCTTTCAGTTTTGGAAGAACTCTCGAAAAAAGAGCAAATTTTACAATTAAATATAGAAAAGTTAAAAGAAGAAAATGCTAAACTTCAAAAGGATTATTTTGAGTTAAAAGGATTGGAACCAGAGTGAAAAAGATAGCTTTATTAACTTTTTTAATTTTAAGTTTAAGTGCAAGGGATAACCCATTTCAAGAGGTTTTTGGCGAAAAGGATATCGATATGAGAGAAGCTCCAAATTTGCAAAAACCAACATATTTTACAACTGAAACAATTACACTTCCAACAAGTGCAAGAGTTGTAGAAGAGATTGTTATAAAATATAAAAATGTAGATGGTACAGTTTTAAATAAAAATATAAAAGTTAATAAAGATATCGATTGGCACTATCCATTGGTGATGACACACACAAAAACAAAAATAGAATATGAAGCTGAAAATAATGTAACTGCTAAAATTGTAACTATTGTTCCTCCCCCTATTAACGATAATTTGACTTTAGCAAATGAGAAAATACAAACTTTAAAACCATTTAATTTTTTGACAATAGATGTATTTAAAAATAGAATATTAATCGAAACGAAAGATTTAAAACTTAGAGATTTTGTAACTACAAATCCAGATAAAATTGTGCTTGATTTAGATAGAAATATCATAAAAAGTATGAATAATGAATTAATTGGTGGTAGTTTTTTTAAAGAAGTGCAAATTGGAAAACACGATGATTATTATAGAATTGCTTTAACGCTAGATGGTAAATACTCTCACACAATAAAAAAAGTAAGTAATGGTTATTTGATTGAAGTTAAATAATATAAAATTTCTTAAATTTTAAACAGATTATAAATTTTTTTGGTTAATATATAAAAAAAAATTTTAAAAGGAGAGAAAAATGGAAGTCGTATTATATTTTTACATTGCAGTTGCTGCTGTTGCTTTACCTCTTTGGTTATATTTTCAAAAAAATCCAGCTCACTAAAAGTAAAAACCCTATTTTGGGTTTTATCTTCGTATTTAATTGACTTAAATCAATGAAAAAAAATCCAATTTAAAATATAATTTCTAAAAAATAAAAAGGTGTAAAAATGCAAAAAATAGAGATTAAAATAGATGGTTCAACATTACCATTTTATGAGTTTGAATTAAATGGAGAAAAGTTTTGCGAATTTGATGCAAGTGAGTGTAGTTGTCCTGAACCTATGGTGAATGCTATGGCAGGACTTAAATTTATTACACAAAATTCAAATATAAAGTTGATTATGATAAATTCTCACGAACCAAAGGGTTTATATGCAAATATTAAAGATAAATTCCACTGGAATGCAAAAGAGTTAGAGCAAGGTAAGGTCAAAATTGAATTTAACTACATACACGGTAAGTCTGAAACTACTGACTTCAGCAAAACAGAGTGTGCGGGTTAATATTTTATCTTTTTTTCGGCATAATTTGTAGAAAAAAAGGGCTTTTATGTTAAACAAACTTTCGCTTAAGACAAAACTTGCAATAGCCAATATAATAATTTTATTTATTGGAACATTTGCAATATATGATAAGTTTTATGTCTATAATGAAAATTCAAAGAAATTAGCTATTGTAAAAGAGTTAGTTGATTTGTCAGCAAAATTAAGCCTTTTAGTTCACGAAACTCAAAAAGAGAGAGGTATGAGTTCTGGTTTTATTGGTTCAAAAGGTGCAAAATTTAAAGAACAATTAAAATCTCAAAGAGAACTCACAAATAAAGAGTTAAATGACTTAAAAAATATATTAGAAAGTATCGATTATAGTAAATATAGTGATGAGTTAAAAGCGGATGTTAGTGCAGTTTTAAAACAATTTGATGAAGTTAATTCAATTAGAGATAGAGTTAATAAATTAGCGATTAATGTTGCTGAATTGCTTGGGTATTATAATTCACTAAACTCAAAAATTTTAAATATTGTACCATTAGCTGGGAAGTTAAGCCCTGATGAAGTTTTAGCTAAAAGTTTAATTGCTTACTCAAATTTTTTATTTTCAAAAGAGAGAGCTGGAATTGAGAGAGCATCATTATCAAATGTATTTGCAAAAGCTGAATTTGATGTTGGAATGTTTGAGAGAGTAATCACACTAATTGCTGAACAAGATGCTTTTATGCACAGTTTTTTAACAATAGCCACTAATGAAGTCAAAGAGTTTTATAATAAGAAAATGGATAATCCTCACACAAAAGAGGTTTTAAGATTAAGAACAAAAGCCCTTGATTCCGAATTTGACATAGATGCACTCTATTGGTTTGACACAATTACAAAAAAAATAAATACTTTAAAAGAGGTTGATGATTTTATTTCAAATAAAGCCTTAAATACTCTATCTTCTATTCAAAATGAGCAAAAAAACAGTGCAATCATAATTATTTTAATTACAACTTTTGTAGTGTTGGCTGTAAGTTTATTTTTATATTTAGTTGCAAATAGTATCTTAAAATCTGTAAATAGTGCAAAAAGCCAAGTTCAAGAGATAACAAATTCATTAAATATTGCAAATGGTATTCAGTGTTATACAAGTGGAGAAATGGCTGAAATTGTATTTGCCATAAATAGGCTTATTGCGGCACTTAGAGATATTATTGATGAGACAAAAAATCTTTCAAACGATACTTTAATTTCAAGTACAAATTTAAAAGATTCGTCTAAAAATCTCTCAAATAATATAGAAATTCAACAACATTTTATCGATGAAATGAACCATTTAGTTAAAGATGTTGGTAGTAATTTAGATATAACTGAAGAGATGGTTATAACTACAACTGAAGATTTAAAATTCACTCAAAAACTTTTAGATGGGTTTGTATCAAACTTACAAACAGTTGTAAATATGATTATAAGCGATGAGGATAAACAAGCGCAATTAAAATCTAAAATGTCAGAGTTAACAACTCAAGCAGGACAAATTAAAGAGATTTTATTAATTATCAAAGATATAGCTGAACAGACAAATTTACTAGCACTCAATGCCGCGATTGAAGCAGCAAGAGCGGGTGAACACGGTAGAGGGTTTGCAGTTGTGGCTGATGAGGTTAGAAAATTAGCTGAACGAACCCAAAAATCACTAACAGATATTAATATGACTGTAAATATTATAACTCAAAGTATAAATGATATCGATGTAGAAATAGATAGCACTACAAAAGATATTTTGGAAGTTTCAACTTCGGCAAAAAATTTAATACACGAATCAATTGAAGCTAGAAGTAAATTAGAAAAAAGTGTGAATATTTCAATTTCAGCAACTCAAAAAACTACTTATATTGCGATAAAAACAAAAGAGTTAATTCAACAAATGGAAAAAATTGTAACTTTAACTATGAATAATAAACAAGCAAGTAATGTAGTCGATAATATCGCTAACGAACTTACAAATAAAGCGACTAACTTAAATCAAAAAGTTAGTAACTATAAGACTTAAAATGATTTATGTACTTAGTGATGAAAAAGTTAAAAATGCACTAAATTTAGCCGTTATTAAAATTGAATTTTTAAAACCAGATTTAAATTTAAATGAGTTTGAAGTTATCATTTTTACATCTAAAAATGGTGTTTTAGCACTGGATAATTTAACAAAAGAGTGGAAAAATATTCCGGCTTTTGTAGTTGGAGAGGCGAGTGCTAAAAAGGTGAAAGAGTTGGGTGGAAATTTGGCTTATGTTTCTAGCTCATTTTATGGTGATAATTTAGCGATGGAAATTTTAGCACTCTTAAAAAATAAAAAAGTTTTGTATATTAGTGCAAAAAAAGTGATTTCTAATTTAGTTTCTATTTTAAAAGAGAATAAAATTGATTTAACTCAAAAAATTTTATACGAAACAAAGTGTAGTGATTGTAAAAATTTAACACCTCCAGAGAAAAATTCATACATAATTTTCTCTTCACCTTCGACGATTAAGTGTTTTTTTGAGTGTTTTGAGTGGGATTATAGTTATAAAGCTGTTGCAATAGGCAAAAGTAGTGCAAAATTTATTCCTAAAGAGATTGATTTTATGGTTAGTCCCGTGCAAACATTGAGCGGATGTGTGGAATTTATTTTGAGTTTAAGATAAATTCTTATATAATTTGATTTCCTGAGAGGTACGAGATTTCCTAAATGAGAGGGTCCGACAAAAAAGTATTTAGTGAGTGAGTAGTATTTTCGGTGTGTTCGATGACTTTGTTTGAGTCTCTCGCGAGATTAGGAGCCGTCGCCTAAAGAAAATCTCTTATTTGCGTTATTGGCCTTATTAGGGCCATTATTATTAGGTATCGGCCTTTTGGGTTAATTTAAAAAAGGCTTTAATTTTGAATATTTTAATTATTGGAAATGGAGCAAGAGAGTACTCAATTGCACTTGCATTAAAAAAAGATAAGAATGTAAGAAATATATATTTTGCTTCTGGCAACGGTGCAACTTCAAAAATAGCTACAAATATAGACATCAAAGATTATAATAAATTAGTAGAGTTTGCAAAAAGTAATAATATAGATTTAACAATTGTAGGACCAGAACAACCGTTAGTTGATGGAATTGTGGATATTTTTAAAGCTAATGGTTTGGTTATTTTTGGCTCTAGCAAAGAGGCTTCAAAACTTGAGGGTTCAAAAGCTTTTATGAAAAATTTTTTGAAAGAAAATGGTATTTTAACTGCAAAATATATAGAGAGTTCAAGTATTGATGAAATTAATAATTTTATCGATGAATTAAATACTCCAATAGTTGTAAAAGCTGATGGTTTATGTGCTGGAAAAGGTGTAATTATCGCTAAAACTCACACTGAAGCAAAAGAGGTGGCAAAAGATATGTTAAGTGGCTCTTCTTTCGGTGAAGCTGGAGCTAGAGTTGTAATTGAAGAGTTCTTAGATGGGTATGAGTTATCAGTTTTTGCAATTTGTGATGGTGAAAATTATAAAATTCTTCCAGCTGTGCAAGACCACAAAAGGCTTTTAGATAATGATGAGGGACCAAACACTGGTGGAATGGGAACTTATTCTCCAACTCCATTAATTGATGAAGTGCTTTATCAAAAAATTGAAGATAAAATCGTAAAACCGACGATTGATGGAATGAAAAAAAGAGATACACCTTTTGAGGGAGTGCTTTTTATCGGTTTAATGATAGTAAAAAATGAACCTTTTACACTTGAATTTAATGTTAGATTTGGTGACCCTGAATGTGAAGTTTTAATGCCACTTTTAAAAACTCCTATGAGTGAGCTTTTTTATAAAAGTGCAACAAAGAAATTAAATGAGTTAAATATAGAGTTTAGCAATCAATTTGCAGTTGCGGTTGTAAAAGCAAGTAAAGATTATCCATATAAAAATTCAACTCCAAGTGAAATTTTTATAGATGAAGCAAACATTAAAAATGGACATATCTCTTTTGCAGGAGTTAGTGAAAAAGATGGTAAACTCTATGCAAGTGGTGGAAGAGTTTTAGTGTGTGTTGGAATTGGAGATAGTGTAAAAGATGCAAGAGATAATGCTTATGAGATAGCTAAATATGTAAAATTTGATGGCGAACAATTTAGAAAAGATATCGCTTATCAGGCAATTAAATGAGTAAAATTGAAGAGAAGTTAAACCTTGAAAATAAAAAATTAGCTACGACTAGAACCAGAGGTTTAGCTTATGTAATTGATGATTTAATCATTTCTCTCTTGATGGTTGCGATATTTTGGGATAATATCGCAAATGCAACTTCAATTGAAGAATCAATTTTTTTTATAAATCAAGCTTTTTCCGAAATGATAACCTTAAAAGTGATTTATCACACATTTTTTGTTTGGAAATATGGTCAAAGTGTTGGTAAAATGGCTATGAAAATTAGAGTTATTGAAATTAATTCGCTAGATAATCCAACTCTATTAACGGCATTAATAAGAGCTAGTGTTAGAGTTGTTAGTGAATTATTTTTTTATATAGGTTTTTTATTAGCTTTCTTTGATATAAATAGACAAACTCTTCACGATAAAATGGCGAAGACTTTGGTGATAGATGTATAAACTTTTACTTTTACTTTTTCTCTTTTTCTCTTCTTTGTTTGCAAATAATCAATCAACTTTTACATTTTTAACCAAAACTCTAAAAGGCGAAAATTTAATTTTAGATGCAAATGAAAGTGTAACTTTATTTGGCAATAAATATTACATTAACTCTAAAAATGGGGTTTACGATTTAAATCAAACAATAATTAATTTTTATGAAAATGTAGAATCGATTAAAGATAACGATTTTTACCTACTTTCAGACGAAATTAATTTAAATTTACAAACTGAAGAAGCTAAATTTAACTCTATGTTTTTATTTAATTTTAAAGATGATATTTGGCTAAATGTTAAAAATGCTTATTTTAATAGAAATTTTTATGAATTAAACGAAAGTATTACTTCAAGTTGTGACACTTTTGCACCTGCTTGGTCAATTGAGTTTGCAAATGGAAATTATGATGTAAATAATAAATGGGTAAATTTATATCATCCAAAATTTTATGTTTTAGATATTCCAATTTTTTACTTTCCATATTTTGGATTTTCTACTTTTAGAGAGAGAAGTAGTGGACTTTTAAGACCAAACTTTGGAATTTCAACTGATGAGGGAATATTTTATTCTCAACCTATTTTTATAGCACCAGAGCAAAATTGGGATATTGAATTTACTCCACAAATTAGAACAAAAAGAGGAAATGGGGCTTATTCAACTTTTAGATTTATTGATTCGCCAGAATCTAATGGTGAATTAACTTTAGGTTATTTTAAGGATAATCACACTTATAAAGAAAAATTTAATTTAAAAAACGATGAACATTATGGAAGTGAAATTTTTTATGAAAGAAATAAACTTTTAAGTGAAAATTTTAATTTTGAAGATGGACTTTATGTAAAAGGAATTTGGCTAAATGATATTGATTATTTGAACTTAAAAAAATCGATTAATTATTCAGATTCAACCACAAATATTTTAACTTCAACTTTAAATTATCACATTAAAACAGAAGATAACTATTATGGACTTTACTCAAAACTTTTTCTTGATACGATAAAAACTTCAAATAAAGATACACTTCAAAATTTACCAACTTTGCACTATCATCAATTTTCTAAAACTATTTTTGATGATTTTTTATACTCAATTGATTTAAAATTTAAAAATCACTATCGGCAAGAAGATGCAACAGCTAAAGAGCTTGAATTATTAACTCCATTGAATTTTTACATAAGTTTATTTGATGATTATTTAACACTAAAACTTTCAGAAAATATTTATTTAAATCAAATCGATTATAACTTTAAAGAGTACGATAGTGGTTACTTTTTTAGAAATTACCATAATATTGCTTTTTCAACCGATTTATTGAAGCCTTATGATGACTTTTTTCACTCAATTATTTTAGAGACTTCATACATTGTGCCAAGTCTTGATAAAAGTAGTGCTGAATTTAAAGATTTTATTCCAATAAACACTGAACAAGAGGAGAATTTAAATTTAAAATTTATGCAATTTTTTTATACTAAAAGTGGGGATTTAACTCTAATGCATCGAATAAATCAACCGCTATTTTTCGATAGAATTTATAAATATGGCGATTTGGAAAATGAAATTTTGTATATTATAAATCCAAAATTAAACTTTTATAATGAACTTTTTTACTCACATCAATTTAATTCATTTGTTTCTAGTTTAAGTTCATTTGATTATGAAAGTGAAGTAAATAAGGTTATTTTAACCCATTTATATAAAGATAAAACAATTAGCAATACAAACTTTTTAAGCTTAGAAGTAGCTAAAGAAATATATAAAACTTATGAAGGCTTTAGTAAAATTAAATATGATTTTGATGATAATTTTTTAAAATCGTGGGAAGTTGGAGTTTCTATGAAAAAAGAGTGCTGGGATTATAAAATAAGTTATAAAGAAGAGCTTAATCCAATCTTAACACCTCAAGGGGTAGATTCGGTTAAAAATAGAATTATCTATTTTCAAATAAGTCTTTTTCCACTCGGTGGAATACGACAAAAAATACATACACAAGCTAAAAACTCATAAAAACTAAAGCATAATAGATAAATAAATTGGGTATGATAATTTTTTAAAATGAGTAAATCGGATGGAAAATGCCAGAAAATTTAAATGCTAAAAAGAAGTTTGAAGATAGAATTGATGCCACTAGAAAATTAATGGATATTTTACCTATTTCGCAAATGCAAAGGGAAAATTGGATGGTAGTTGCAATTTCAGCTGGAGCTGTTTTAATGGCTGATAAAATTTGTAAATCTTTGCCAAATTCAACACTTGAGCTACTTTTTAGTGAAAAAGTTTTAGCCCCAAATAATCCAGATTGTACAATTGCAATGGTTAGTGAAAGCGAAGAAATCGTAATTCACCAAGCATTAATTGACGCATTTAATATTAATTTAGATTATATTTATGGAGAAGCAAATAGGAGGTATGAGGAGCAAATTTTAAAATATATCTATAAGTACAGGAAAGGTGAAACAATTATTTCATTAACTAATAAAAATGTACTTTTTATAGATGAGGGCATAGAAACTGGCTTAACTATGATGACATCTATCAAAACAGCTATCGCTATGAGGGCAAAGACTATTGCAATAGCAACACCCGTCATACCTCTCAATTTAGTTGCGATTTTTGAGTCAGTTGCAGATGAAATTTATACAGTTTATAAATTAGCAAATTTTGTGAATACAAAATTTTATTATGAAGAGTTGGAATATCCTGCATTTGATGAAGTTTTAAGCATTTTAGATAAAAATAATAAATTTAGAAAGGATAATAATGAGTTGTAGATTTGAATTTAATGTAAATAATTTCAATGAAATTTACGAAACAAATAAAGTTGCAAAACAATCAAACGGTTCTGTTTTACTAAAAATAAAAAATACTGTAATACTAGCAAATATCGTCGTAGATACGAATGATGTTGTAGATGAGGATTTTTTACCACTTGCGGTGCAATATTTAGAGAAAAGTTATGCAGTTGGAAAATTCCCTGGAGGATTTGTAAAAAGAGAGCAAAAACCAGGAGAGTTTGAGTCGCTAACAGCAAGAGTAATTGATAGAAGTTTAAGACCACTTTTTCCAAAAGGTTTTAGATATTCAACTCAAATCATAGTTATGGTTTTAAGTGCTGACCCTGAAGTTGATTTACAAGTAGCTTCATTAAATGCAGCCGCAGCTGCACTTTATGTCTCTAATGTACCTATTAAAAAATCAGTTTGTGGAGTTAGAGTAGCAAAAATTAATGGCGATTTGGTAATAAATCCAAGTTTAAGCGAACTTAAAAACTCTACATTAGATTTATTCATCTCTGGAACTAAAGATGAAGTTTTAATGATAGAGATGAAATCAATGGCAAGTAAAGCTCCTAATTTAGAGCTTGTTAATGAAAATTTATTGATTGAACCTGCTGTTTCAATTCCTACTTTAATTCATCAAATAAATGAGTTGCCTGAAGATGATTTGGTTGATACTATCGCTTTTGCACAAAATGCCATAAAAGAGGCTACAACTCTATATGAAGAGTATTTCAAACAAGCTATTATTGAGCCTTTAGTGGAAATAAAACTTCAAAATGAAAAAATAAATGATGGAATTTATGCTTATATTGATGAACTTTATGCTAATGATATTAAAGAGGCTATAACTAAAATGGCTAAGAGTGAAAGAAACTCTGAACTAAGAGATATTGCACAAGAAATTTCAAAAACAAGCGAAGCCCAAAAAGAGGCTTGGGGATTTGATGAAATTTTCAAAGTTGTGGATACTTATAAGCGAGGTATCGTTAGAAAAATGATAATTGAAGATAAAATTAGAGCTGATGGAAGAGGTTTAAAAGATATAAGAGCAATTGCAATAGAGACTAATATTTTACCAAATACCCACGGTTCAGCACTATTTACAAGAGGTGAAACTCAAGCTTTAGTAGTTTTAACTTTAGGTGGAGAAATGGATGCCCAAACTTACGACAGTTTAACCGAAAGAGGTTCACTAAGTGAACGATTTATGGTACATTATAACTTTTATCCATTTTGTGTAGGTGAAACAAAACCTTTAGGACCACCTTCAAGAAGAGAGTTAGGTCACGGAAATTTAGCAAAAAAAGCACTAGAATCAAGTATTGATTTTAATCAAGATGGCACAATTAGAATAGTTTCTGAAATTCTTGAATCAAATGGAAGTTCATCAATGGCAACAATTTGTGGTGGTTCTCTTGCACTAAAAGCTGCTGGAGTTGACACTGCTAAACTTGTGGCTGGAGTTGCGATGGGACTTGTATTTGAAAATGATAAATATGCGATTTTAACTGATATTTTGGGACTTGAAGACCACGATGGAGATATGGACTTTAAAGTAGCGGGAACAAAAGAGGGTATTACGGCACTTCAAATGGATATAAAACTTGGCGGAATTGCTCTTTCAACACTAAAAGAAGCACTTTATCAAGCAAAAGAGGCAAGAACACATATTTTAAATTTAATGGAAGAAGCAAACGAAAAAATTGTTATAAACGAATCTATTTTACCATCAACCACATCTTTTTTAATAGACCCTAGCAAAATTGTCGAAATCATTGGACAAGCTGGAAAAACAATAAAAGAGATAGTTGATAGATTTCAAGTTTCTGTTGATTTAAACCGAGATGATGGCAAAGTTAGAGTAAGTGGAAGCGATAAAACTAGAGTTAGTGCAGCTTGTGAACATATCAAAACTATTGCAAAATCTGGTAGCAATGTCGATGCAATTAATTTTGAAAAAAGTTATAAAATTGGCGAAAATTTAGTAGGTATAGTTAAGCGAATTACTGAATTTGGTGCATTTATCGAACTTCCAAGAGGTGGAGAAGGACTTTTACACATCTCAAAAGTCGCAAAAGAAAGAGTAAATAACATAAAAGATTTTCTAAACGAAGGTGAAAAAATTAATGTTAAAATATTAGGTTTAACAAGACATAGAGCAGAGTTAAGTAGAAGCGATATTTAATTATTTTTTAACGAAAAACAGAGTAAAATCGCACTACTTGAAGTGATTAAGTAGGGATACGCAAGCCGAACAAACTTCAAAACAAATTAAGGAGATTTCATGAAAAAATTAGTTTTACTATTTTTAGCTTTAACTGGTATTTTGTTTGCAGATGAGAGTGGCTCAACAATGATACAAGCTTATTCAGTAGTTGCTGCTGGTGTTGGTCTTGGTTTAGCTGCACTTGGTGGTGCAATTGGTATGGGTAATACTGCTGCTGCAACAATTGCTGGAACAGCTAGAAATCCAGGTCTTGGTGCAAAATTAATGACTACAATGTTCATTGCTTTAGCTATGATTGAAGCACAAGTTATTTATACACTTGTAATTGCACTTATTGCACTTTATGCAAACCCATTTTTAGGATAATTACAATTTAATTCTTCACTTCTTGGGCTTTTTGCCTAAGACTTCTTTTTTGCGATGGTGGTGGAACGGTAGACACGCTATCTTGAGGGGGTAGTAAGCCACGCTTGTGAGGGTTCAAGTCCCTCCCATCGCACCACTTTAAATTTCATACACAAACTTTATCAATAAAGCTTTTTAGTAGGGGTGATTATGAAAATATTTTTTTTACTCATTTTATCTATCTTTTCTTATTCTCAAAATATAGAAGTTACTCAAAAGTGGAAGCTTTTGGGTACTTCTGAAAAAATTGACGATTTAAGTGCTTTTAATAGAGAGTGTTTGAAGTCTATTTGGAGTTATAAAGATGATAATTGGCAATTTTACAAACCAAATGCCACTTCAAATTTAAAATCATTGGATAAAGAACAAGGTTTTTGGATAATTGGAAATGAAAGTTGTAAATTTTCAACTAATGATATTTCTTTAAATATACAAAATAATAATTCATTAAAATTTACACCTCTTCAAAAATGGGATGAGTCGGCGGTTAGAAAAGTGTTACATCTTTTTGCTTATGGTTCATTTTCAAGTGAAGCACAAATTAAAATTTGGGCAGATATGAACCCTCAAATTGCGATTAAAGAGATGTTAACTTTGGATAGCACAAATATTAAGCTCTCTCCACCAGAGACTGATAAATTAAATTCATATAAAAATTTTGAAGAGTTAAGTGATTTTTGGAGTGGAGATAGTACTTCAAATTTAATTATTGACAAAAATAAAGCTTCCTATAAAAAAACAAATGGAAGCTCACCTAGTTCTATTTGGACTTCAGCTGTAAATAAAAGAGGATTAAATCCATTTAGAGAAAAAATAGGTTTATTTGAAACAAATTATCACTTAGTTGCAAATCGAAGTGTTGGAGTTTATCCTCAAGTTTTAATAAACTACTATGATAGTATCATAAGTGAATTAGCAAAAGGTTCACCTTATGAAGAGGTTTTAGCAAAAGCTTCAGTATCTAGTGCAATTGCCTATCAATATGGACATAGTAGAAATATTTTTAAAGATGGACAATTTAGAGGAAATGAAGATTTTGCAAGAGAATTTCACCAACTATTTTTTGGAATTTTAGGTGAATATGATAGTGAATACCACGAATTTTACTCAATTAGAAATACTGCAAAAGCATTAACTGGAATAAAAGCAAATTGGCACAGTGATGCTGATGGTGGACCTGATGTAATTGCTACTTATGATAAAAGCACTCACTATCCTAGTTCACTTGAAATTTTAAAAAAAGAGATAAATGGAAGTGATGCAAAAGAAAAAATGTTTAATTTAGCAAAAGAGGCGATAAAACATAAAGAGTCACTTGAAAATTTACCGATAATAATCATTAGAAATTTGGCCGATGATAATTTAAATGAGACTAAAATCAAAAGACTTCAATATAATTGGCAAATTATGGAGCCTAAAAATTTATTAGAATTTTTGAGAAATTATGCAACTTCGGATATGTTTCACTCAAGTGAACGAATAAAATATTATAGTTCAATTGATAGACTTATGTTACTTATTAATAAATTGACACTAAATAACAATGAGAGTTATTTAAATATTTATGGACATAGTTATATTTTAAATGAAGAAGATGCAACTCCGTTTGAGCCAATTCACGATGTGTTTGGACATCAGAGTTCAATTGAAGCTTCTAATTCTCCAGCGATTTTTCAAAATGCTTTTAATAAAGCTACAAATAGTTACTGGTTTTTTACAACAAGTTATAATACAAATTCAGGCTGGGAAAAAGATTGGGCTAGTATTATTCCAAAAAATTCAAATGGAGATTATGTTGTCAAAGATGTATCCAAATGGCTTTGGAATTATTTGATAGCTGATGGGGGTAAAAATTTTCAAACATTGGAAGAAGCTCATATTTACACACTTTTATCAAGTGGAAAAGATTTAGCACTCTTTTTAGATGAGAAAAATCCACTTAAAATCTATACTCAAGATGAACTTACAAACGATAAACTTGTAGCTGATAAAATAAATGATGCAGGAGTTGCAAAAATTGATTTAAATTCAACTACTCTAGCTACAAAAAGAGAAGCTAATACAAGAATAGGCAAAGCAATTGCATTTATTTCAGCAACTCCATACTTTTTTCTACAAGAGGGAAGATAATGAAAAGAAGAGATTTTTTAAAATACTCACTTGCAACTTTAATTTTAGCAGGGTTTGATTTTAATAGAGTTTATGCAAGTGAGAGTGTAAATAAACCTGTAATTGTAAATTTAATTTTAGATGGAGGGGCGGATTTTAGACACATTTTTAGCCCTATTTTTAGTGATGATAAGAGTAGCTATGGTTATAATTTTTGGAAAAATAGAGCTACTTCACATAATTTAGATGCAAATAATCTTACCTCACTTGAGGCTAGAGCTAGTGAATATTTAAAACTAGCAAATGGTGATTTTAGTATAAATCCAAAAGCATCGTGGTTAAAAGAGCAGTTTGAAAGTGGTAAAGTTGCAATTGTAAATAATATTATAAACTCTACAAATCGTGACCATTCGCACTCACTTTTAATGCTTGAAAGTGGTGATAAATCAGCAGGAGCCCACGATGTCGAACGAAGTGGTTGGGGTGGAAGATTAGCAAGAGAATTAAATGCAAATGTGTTATCTCTAACTAGAAATGTGAGACTTTTTTGCAATGCACCAAATGGAAATGATATTTTAACACACAATAATGATATTGTAATTTCAGCTAGTAATAGCAGAAATATGGGGCTTTATGAATATGATACTTTAGCAGATATTAATAGTGCTTCGGTTAAATATAAATCAGACCAAAAGGCGATTTTATCGAGAGCTTTAATTAATTATTATGAAGCAAAAAGAGAGTTAATTAGCCAAAATTCGCCATATTATAGATTTATTCAACACGAAAAATCATTACTTGATTTTGGTAGGGCAATCAAATCAAAACTCTCAAATATCCCCGAACCAACAATTTTAACAGAACTTTATGATACAAAATCTAAAAGTTCATTAAAAGATAAATATTTTGCAAAACAACTTAGAAATCTCTATGATACTTTGGCTTGTAGAGATATTTTAAATATGCAAGTTGGTAGTTTAGAGTATGGTGGTTGGGATAGTCACAAAAAACAAATTGACTCAATTGAAGGTAAAATTGAAGATATTTTCGGTCTTGATAAGGGATTTGATAGAGTTATGAGAGCTTTAAAAAGTGATATACCTGAAGTAGCTGAAAATGTAGTTTTTGTAGTCTCTAGTGAATTTGGAAGACAACTTGCTTCAAATGGAGACAACGGCACAGACCACGGAAGAGGAAGTTTAGTTTTAATTATTGGAGATAGTGTAAATGGTGGAGTTTATGGCGATATGTTTCCAAAAAGTGAAATAGAGAAATTTTCAATTCCAAATCAAGATATACTAGGTTTAACTTCAATTGAAAAAGTTTTAGCTAAAGTTTGTGATAAGTGCAAAAGTGGTTCAGGAGATAAAATTTTTAATTTAAGTGATAAAATACTAGAAAACGGTATTGATTTAAATAAACTTTTTAAAGTTTAAAAATAAGGGAGTTTCATCATACAAAAAAATAATAGAGAATATAAAAAAAATTGAAGAAGTTGTAAATGAAAAAGACAGCATAAAATAATTGCCAATCAATTATATTATAAACTTTAATTTTTTAGTATAATTTTAAAAATTATAAATAAGGATAAAAGATGAATAAAACTCTTATAATCGGTGCTGGTGGAGTTAGTAGAGTAGTTGTGTATAAATGTGCGATGAATAAAGATGTTTTTGGTGAGATTACTCTAGCTAGTAGAACTTTGAGCAAATGCGAGTTAATTGCAAGTGAGATTAAAGAGGATTTGAAAGTCGATATTAAAACAGCTTCGCTTAATGCTGATATTGTGGCTGAAATTGTGGAGCTTATTAATAAAGTGAAACCAAATGTAGTTATAAATGTAGCACTTCCATATCAAGATTTGGCGATTATGGAAGCTTGTCTGCAGACAAAAACTCACTATCTTGACACTGCAAATTACGAACATCCTGACAGTGCAAAATTTGAATACAAAGAACAATGGGCATTTAATGATAGATTTAAAAATGCGGGAATTTTTGGACTTTTAGGAAGTGGATTTGACCCAGGAGTTACAAATGTATTCTGTGCTTATGGGGCTAAGCACTATTTTGATGAAATTCACACAATTGATATTATGGATTGTAATGCGGGAGACCACGGTTATGCTTTTGCTACAAATTTTAATCCTGAAATTAATTTAAGAGAAGTTAGTGCAAATGGACGATATTGGGAAGATGGAGAGTGGATTGAAACTAAACCAGTAGAAATAAAAGTAATTCACGATTATCCTGAAGTTGGCGAAAAAGACTCATATTTACTTTATCACGAAGAGCTTGAGTCACTTTCAAAAAATATCAAAGGGCTTAAGCGAATTAGATTTTTTATGACTTTTGGACAAAGTTATTTAACTCATATGAAATGTCTTGAAAATGTTGGAATGCTTAGAATTGATGAGGTTGAGATTAATGGTTGCAAAATTATTCCTATTCAATTTTTAAAAGCATTGCTTCCAGACCCTGCTAGTTTAGGGCCTAGAACAAAAGGTAAAACAAATATTGGTTGTATTATGGAGGGAGTAAAAGAAGGTAAAAAAAGAAAAATTTACATATATAATGTGTGCGACCACGAAGAGACATTCAAAGAGACTAGAAGTCAAGCAGTAAGCTATACTACGGGAGTTCCAGCGATGATTGGGGCGAAACTCATCTTAGAGGGCAAATGGCTTAAAGATGGAGTATTTAATATGGAAGAGCTTGACCCAGACCCATTTATGGAGGAGTTAAATAAGCAAGGGCTTCCGTGGAAAATAATTGAAATGGATGTATGATGAGAAAAGTTTTAATTTCTAGCTTTATAATTTTAAGTTTTAGTGGGTGTGGAATTGGGACTTTAGTCGCACTTCCATTTAAAGTAACAGGTGAAATCGTAAATGTAGTCGCTCCTGAAATGGTTGGAGATAGTGTTTCAGGAGTTGGAGATGCAATTGATACGGTTATTCCATTTTAACCACTCACCTATCAAGCTCTCCAGCGATTATATTTAAACTTCCAAGAGTTACAATTGCATCGGCGATTTTATGCTCTTCTATCATTTGAGCAAATGCACTCATCATAAAAAGACACGGTGGTCTAACTTTTAGCTTATATGGTTTTTGGCTTCCATCACTTACAATAAAAAAGCCAAGCTCACCATTTGCTGCTTCACTTGAGTTATAAAATTCCCCTTTTGGTGGATGAATTCCCTCATAAATTAACTTAAAATGATTTATCATACCCTCAATTGAATTATAAACTTCAGTTTTTTTTGGCATGGCGACACTTTTATCACTAATCATAATTTCGCCTTTTGGCATCATTTTCATAGCTTGATTTATGATTTTTATACTCTCATTAATTTCAATAAATCTTACCATTATTCTATCATACACATCGCCCACACCTCCGATTGCAACATCAAAATCAAAACTTTCATAAAAGTAATACGGCTCATCTTTTCGCAAATCTTTAGCCACTCCACTAGCTCTCAAGCAAGGTCCGCTAAAACCATAATTTAAGGCTTCTTTTGGACTTATAATTGCGATATTTTGAGTTCTATCGTGAAATATTCTATTTTTATCAATTAAACCTAAAGTATCGCTTACCCCTTTTTCAATTACATTTAATACAAATTTCAATTCACTCTCAAATCCATCATAAAAATCATATGTCACTCCACCAATTCTAGTATATGAGTTGGTTAATCTAGCTCCACTCAATTTGCTTAAGAGTTTATAAGCTTCTTCTCTAGGATTAAATAAATACCAAAAGTTGGTTAAAGCTCCCATATCCACGAGATTTGCACCATTGCAAACTAAATGGTCAATTATGCGAGATAATTCACTTAAGATTACTCTAATAAATATTGCTCTTTCAGGAATTTTTAATCCCATCATTTGCTCAACCGCTTTTGCAAATCCCACATTATTCATAATTGCTGAACAGTAATTTAATCTATCAGTATAAGGAATTATTTGATTGTAAGTGTGGTTTTCCGCACTCTTTTCAAAGCCGCGATGAAGATAGCCAATTTCACTAATTGCACATTTAATATCTTCTCCATCAATAGCAACTAAAGTTCTAATTGTGCCGTGAGTAGCAGGATGTGATGGACCTAAATTTAAAAACATTAAATTAGTGTCAAGTTCAGGACTTTTTGCTAAATTTTTTTGTGCTAATTTTAAACTCATCTCATCCATCAAATCTGTCGTATCATTGCAAAGTTGATAATTTGTGATTGAGTAATCTTTTCTTAGAGGATGTCCAATAAATTGGTGATGATTTAGCAATCTTTTTAAATTTGGATGATTTTTAAAAATTATGCCGTATTGGTCGTAAGCTTCTCGCTCAAGCCAATTTGCACTCTCAAAAAGTGAGCTTATACTCTCAATTATTAAATTTTTTGTTGGCATAAAAAGAGTTAAAAGCTCATTTTTATCATTTTTTAAGATATAAATTACATAAAATCTAGCCTCTTTTTTCTCAACATATTCCAAATAATCAATTATCGTTAAATCAATTAAATTATAATTTTCATTTTCTTTTAAATTTTTTATCACTTCAAAATGGTTATTTTCTTCTAATATCATTAAATTCCTCCAAATCGCCTCTCTCTTTGTTTAAACTCTTCTAAAATATCGCTTAACTCATTTGCATTAAAATCAGGAAACAAAGTTTTACTAAAAAAGAGTTCAGCATAAGCTATTTGCCACATTAAAAAATTTGAAATCCTTATCTCTTGCCCTGTTCTAATCATAATATCGACAGGTGGTAAATCAAAAGTATCTAAAAATTTCTCAAAATTCTCTTTAGTTATTTCTGTTTTAGTTTCACATATTTTTTTAACTGCTCTTAAAATTTCATCTTGAGAACCGTAATTTATAGCTAAAGTTTGAACCAATTTAGTTCCATTTTTTGTAGCTTCTTTTGTTTTTTCTATTCTATTTTGTAGTTTGTTTGAAAGTTTTGATAAATCCCCGATTACATTAAATTTAACACTATTTTCTAAATAAGTTGGCAACTCTTTTTTTAAATAACTATCTAATAAATTCATCAAAAAATCAACTTCAATTTTTGGTCGCTTCCAATTTTCGCTACTAAAAGCATAAAGTGTTAAAAAATTTATCTCCTCCTCTTTTGTGCAAAAAATAGTGATATCTCTTACTACCTCAGCCCCCTTTTTATGCCCTTCAACTCTTTTTAATCCTCTATTTTCCGCCCATCTTCCATTTCCATCCATTATAATTGCAATGTGTTTTGACTTCAATCAAAGTCCCTTTACTTAAAATTTATATTGCTCATTTTATCATAAATAAACTTTTAAGTTTTTATGTAATAATATATAATACTATATTAATGCAAAAGGGGGGAGTGGCAATGAATATAAGTGTTAATTCGGGAATATTTAAAGATTTTTCTGCACAATCAAAAGCTTTTTTAATCAGTAGTTCTACTAATAATTACTTAAAGCCAAATAATACTTTACCTACGGTTTTATCTTTAAAAAATACAGATGAGTTATCAATTTCAAAAAAAGAGTCTGAAAAACTTCAAAAAGAGATAGATGGATTTCAAAATTTAATTAAAAATATAAATAGTAGTGTTGGTTTTAGCGAGGTTGCAAAGAGTGCAATTGCAAAACAGAATGATTTATTAAATTTAATTAAAGAAAAATCAAAAGATGTAGATAGTGCTAAAGCAATTGGGGATTTAATTTTTCAGATGGATTATGTAGCAAAAAATACGATATATAATGATAAAAATTTATTGACTGGTGAGTTTAAAAATCAAAAATTTTTAAATGGTATGAACTCTAATGATTTTGTGGATATTTCACTAAACTCTACAAAAAGCCAAGATTTAGGGCAATTAAGATATGAAACAACTAAGTCTATAAGTGAGGGTGGAAGTATTTCTATAACACTTCAAAATAAGAATAAATCACTAGAGTTTAGCAATGTAGCGATAGGTTATAATCAAAATCAAGGGGTTGGAAATTTAGCTAATTTAATTAATGCACAAACTAATGCAACTGGAATAAGTGCTAATTATAATGTAACTTCGAGCGGTTTTAGTGCGATTGAAAGTGGAAGAGTTGAGAATTTAAAAATCAATGATGTTTTGATTGGCTCTTTTAATGTGGAAGCAAAAGATGCTGATAAAAGTTTAGTTAATAATATTAATAAGTTTCAATTAAGCACAGGAGTAAGTGCTTTTGTGGATGAAGATGGTAAGTTAAATTTAACTTCATTAGATGGAAGAGGTATGAAAATAGAGGCTGATAGTGGGCTTTCTAGTGTTACAAATATCCATTCTAATGAGCCTTTTGAAGTAAAATCACAATTGGATAATAGCTTTATTAGCAATGCCACAATTTCAAGTGGATTTAAAATTAATGGCATAGAAATTAATACTAGTGATGTAAATATTTCAGAATTTATCGAATTAGTTAACCAAAAGTATGATGAAACGGGAGTTAAGGTTGAAAATATAAATTCTAAATTGAATTTTACTTCAAGAAACACTGATAATATGCAAAGTGCATCGATAGATTTAAAATTTGCATCAGTAAATGATGCTTATAAACTTGGTTTAATAAACAGTGAGAGTATTAATTGGAGAACCCACAATGTGGCAAGTGAGAGTACAATTGATTTAAATATGCAAGATGGAAATGTTTTTAAAATTAATGGTATTGAAATTGATATGAATAGTAAAACTCTAAGCGAAAAAGTTGCAGAAATTAATTCAAAAAGTAGCGAAACAGGTGTTAGTGTAGAAGAGTTAAGTGATACTAAAGTGAAATTAACAAGTTTAAATAATAGTGAAATTAATCTATATTTACAAGATAGCTCAAACAATCAAGATTTAGGGTTAGGAAATGACTTTTTAAATTTAGATTTTGATAAGTTAAATGAATATATAGTTAAATTTGAAAATAGTGATTTTTCAAATATGTCTGATGCAAATTTAGCTGAAATTTTGAGCAGTTATTCGCAACTTACAAATACATTTAAGTATGAGCTGAAAACTGAAAATGTTTATCGCGAGGGGTTTGAAAATTACGGTAAATTAACTCTTAGCACAAGTGGAAGCAATGATATAGAAATGAGTGTAAAAGGTTCATACTTATTCAAAAATTCTGCATTAAATAGCTCAAGTACTGTAGTAAGTTTAAAAAATTTACAATCAGGATTTAATTCAAACGAAGCCGAAGCACTCGGTTTGAGTGCAAATACTACATCAAAAGATGTGATAAATAATATAATAAAAGCTACAAGTAATGATTTTAATGCGATGGAGGGTAATTTAAAAACAGTTGATGATAATTTGCAAATGGGCATAAGTTCAGTTAAAGAGTTTGTAAATGATTTAAAAAAGCAAAATCAAGAGGTTAAAAATTCTATGGAAATCGCCCAAACTATGCACGAAAGAGATGCACTTATTCCAACTATTGGAAATAACTATGTTTATAAAGCTAAATTAGATTTAGATACTAAATTTATGAAGTTACTATTAGTTTAAATTATAAATTACTCCTCTTTCATTGAGTTTTTGATATTTTGGTAAAGTGATTTAACTCACAACTTCCAAATCCTCAAAATATCTCTCTTTTTTGCCATCAAAATAATACCAATTCCCACAAACAATTCAATAAGTTAACTTAACCGCATTCATAATATAATCGTATTGCGAAATACTTTTGATACTATCTTTTGTTATTTTATCCAAAATTTCAGAAACTTCATCTATCTTTCAATCGGATTTAAATCAGGTGAATACGGTGGTAAAAAAATAAAAGAGAC
>DZAZ01000019.1 GCA_022729755.1 Helicobacter cetorum
AATTAATTTAAATTTGCCGATAAATCGCTCAATTGAACTACTTGAAAAAACTGGTTTTACTTTTATTTTTGCTCAAAATCATCATTTAGCGATGAAATATATTATGCCAATTAGAAAATCAATCCCACATAGAAGTATTTTTAATATTTTAGGACCACTTAGCAATCCAGCAGGAGTAAAAAAGCAATTAATCGGTGTGTTTGATAAAAGTTATGTCTTAAAAATTGCTTATGCACTAAAAGAGCTTGGAAGTGAAAGTGCAATCGTTGTAAGTAGCGAAGATGGGCTTGATGAGGTTAGTATTAGTGCTAATACTTATTATGCAAGATTAGAAAATAATAAAATAACTGAAGGCATTATAAACCCAATAGAATTTGGCTTTAAGTTAGCTTTACAAAAAGAGATAAAAGGCGGTGAAGCAAAAGAGAATGCAGAGATTTTATTAAATATATTAGACAATAAAATAGATGGTGCAAAACGGGATATTGTAATATTAAATTCAGCTTTAGCATTGTTGACTGATGGAAAAGTTACAAATATAACTGAAGGAATAAAATTAGCACAAAATGCGATAAATTCAGGACAGGCAAAAGAAAAATTAAACGAAATTATAAAAGTTAGTAATGAATTAGCGAAATTATAATTATATTTATAATTGACTTTTTATAATAAAAAGGATATCGTTGAAATTCTTGTTTATCCATTCAAGTTATAAAAAATGTAATATATTTTGAGGAGTTTAGTATGAAAAAATTAGCGTTAGTTTTAGCAATTGCAGGTGCTTCAAGTTTATTTGCAGCTGATGGTGCTGAATTATTTAAAAAATGTGCAAGTTGCCACGGCGAAAAAGCTGAAAAATCAGCTTTAGGAAAATCTCAAATTATTGCAGGTTGGGATGCAGCAAAAGTAGCTACAGCTTTAAAAGGTTATAAAGATGGAACTTATGGTGCAGCTATGAAAGGTGTTATGAAAGGTCAAGTAGCAGCATTAACTGATGCTGATATTGATGCTTTAGGTGCTTATGTTGCAGGTTTAAAATAATTCTCTTTGGGCTTTTTTGCCCACCTCGTGTTTAGTTTTGCTATATCTTCAATCCCTTGTATAATCACTGTAAATTATATTAATTTATCAATTAGATGACAAAAAAAGTAGGTCTTTCATTAAAATACAATATTTTAAAAGATAAATGGGTGTGAGAGTAAATTTTTTAATTTTAACTACCCATATTTTTGATTTTATATTGTTATTGTATAATTTTTTATTAAAAATTTTTAGATTTGGAACTTGAAATGTCAAATATACCAAAAGCTTTTCAGAATATTGTCAATAATAATCAAATAAATATTCAAAATATTACAAACGGAAGTAATAGAGCCAATAATATGGGTGATGGCTTAGAAGAGTTTATCAAAAATATTTTTGCAAAAACTGTTAATGAAACAAATGAGCAAACTAGACTTGAAAAGTTTTCACAAACTTACTCTTATAGTGGCAATAAAAACAATCCACCAGATTTAATCTAAAAAATAGTGATGCCGATATAGAAATGCTTTATGAGGAAATAAAATGAAAGTGTTAGACTTATTTTCTGGTTGTGGTGGATTTTCTTATGGATTTCAAGAAGCTGGATTTGATATAATATTAGGAATTGACAATGTAAAAGTTGCTCTTGATACATTTAAATGTAATCATATAAATTCAGAAGTATTTGTCAAAGATTTATCATGTGACAAAAATATTCAAGAGATAGTGGAATTTTTGGATAAAAAAGATGGTGTTGATGTGATTATTGCTGGACCACCTTGTCAAGGATTTTCATTAACTGGTTCACGAGATGAAAATGATGAACGAAATGAGCTTTTTTACTCTGTTTTTAAAATAGCACGACTTTTAAAAACAAAACCAAAGGCCATTGTTATTGAAAATGTACCAGGACTTGCTACTTTATATAAAGGAAAAGCTAAAATTGAAATTGAAAAAAAGTTTAAAGAAAATGGCTATATCCAAAATTCAACTATTTTGTATGCCCCAGATTTTGGAGTCCCCCAAATTAGAAAGAGATTATTTTTTGTAGGTTTGTTAGAAAAATATGGTAAATTTGAGTTTCCAAATAAAATTTTGTCTCAAGATAATTATGTGACTTGTGAAGAAGCAATATCTGATTTAGAACATTTAGAAAACAATATGGGTTTTGAAACATTGGAATATTCTTACAAGCCATTATCAACATATCAAAAAAATATGAGAAAAAATTCAAAACAAATAAAAAATCATATAGGTACAGTCCACTCGGATTTAGTAATAAGTGTTATTTCACAAGTTCCTGAAGGGGGAAATCATAAAGATTTACCAAAAGGTGTTGGAGAGAGTAGAAAGTTTAATGAAGCATGGACAAGGTATCATAGTAAAAAGCCATCAAAGACAATAGATACTGGGCACAGAAACCATTTTCATTATAAGTTTAATAGAGTACCTACCGTAAGAGAAAATGCAAGATTACAATCATTTCCTGATGATTTTATTTTTTTAGGGACAAAAACCGAGCAATATAGGCAGGTCGGAAATGCTGTGCCACCACTTTTGGGTTATCATATAGCTAATAAATTAAAAGAAGTTTTAAAATGAAATACAATTATATAGATTTATTTGCAGGTTGTGGTGGATTAACTGATGGTTTTGAACAAACCAATAAATACACTCCTTATGCTTTTGTAGAATGGGATAAAAATGCTAGTAATACACTGAAACATAGATTAAAAACCAAGTGGAATATAAAAAATGTAGATGAAAAAGTTGTACATTTTGACATACAAAGAATGGATGAATTATTGAATGGCTTTGATGATGAAGAATATGGTAAACATATCGGATTAAAGAAATTGGTTAATAATACAAATATTGATGTAATTATAGGTGGTCCACCTTGCCAAGCTTATTCACTAGCTGGAAGAGTTCAAGATAAAAACAATATGAAATGTGACTATAGGAATTATTTATTTGAAAATTATTTAAAAGTTGTTAAAGAATTTAAGCCTAAATTATTTGTTTTTGAAAATGTTCAAGGAATTTTAAGTGCTATGCCTGATGGAATTAATATAATTGATAGAATAAGAGATGATTTTGAAAAAGAAGGATACATAATAACATCTGATTTAAGAAAAATTGCACTATTAGATTCATCAGATTATGGTGTTCCACAAATTAGAAAAAGGGTAATTATAATTGGAATAAATAAGGAACTCACTGCATATAATCCTAATGATATACTTAATGATTTTTATATAAATATTTTGCCATCTTTTAAAGTTGATAAAAAAATTACAGTCAAAGAAGCTATATCTGATTTAGAACCACTGTATCCCTTAAATGAAAATCAAAAATTTAATACTAAGGTATCTCATTATAATTCAAATATAGCGAACCATACACCAAGATTTCATAGCCAAAGAGATATAGAAATTTTTACTGAACTAGCTCTTGATGTATCTAATGGCTCAAAAAAATATCCTGATGTAGATTCTTTAAAACAATTGTATTATGAAAAAACTGGAAAAAAATCATCGTTTCATAAATACAATGTTCTTGCCTATGATAAGCAAAGCAATACAATACCAGCTCATTTATACAAAGATGGATTAAGACATATTCATCCCGATCCAAAACAAGCAAGAAGTATAACACCTAGAGAAGCTGGAAGATTACAAACTTTTGATGATGATTTTGAATTTTTAGGAAGTCAAGGCGCTTGTTATCAAATGATTGGAAATGCTGTCCCACCGTTATTAGCAAAAAAAATAGCACTCTCTGTTGATATTTTATTACAAAGGTATTTTTAATGTTATTTAATACAAATTTAGAAGAAATCATTTTTCACAGACATCAAACTATTCCATCAAATGAGTTAGTCATATTGTCTGGTTATTTAGGACCAAATCCTGTTGCAAGATTGGCAACCTTGCCATTTAATTCTACAGTTATTTATGGAATGTACGGAGATAAAGGTATTCAAAATAGTTTACATAATGCTTTGCTTCATACTCAAAATAATGTACCTCACATTAATATATATTACTCAAAAGTACCTATTCATTCAAAATGTTATATATGGAAAAATAATAATATTATTCAACATGCACTAATCGGTTCAGCAAATTTCTCAACAAATGGTTTAACAACACCGTATCGTGAAATTTTAGCAGAGACAACTTATGACACTTTTCAACCATTACACGAATATGTAGATAGGGTGATGGAAAACTCTATACTGTGCACAGAGGTTGTATTATCTCAGCAAAATCGAAATATTATAACAACACCAAGCATTCAGCTTTCGACTCAATTTTGCAGAATGTCATTATTAGATAGAAGTGGAAATGTACATGCAAAAAGTGGTTTAAATTGGATGTTTAGCAAAGGTCATGTAACTTTTAATGATGCTTATATAGCTATTAGAAAAGACTATATTAGAGAATATCCAAATCTATTTCCGCCCAAACAAGGATTTACGACATTGACAGATATTGGAGGAAGGGCAGATAGGCATAATGATATAGTTGAAATAATTTGGGATGATGGTATAACCATGGACGCATTATTGGAAGGGAATCAAGATGAAAATGGATTAATCTATCCAAAACAAATTAGTTCATTTCCTAGAAAAAATTTAATGGGTGCATATATTAGGCATAGATTAGGTTTGCCAGATGGACATTTTGTAACATTAGCGGATTTAAATAGGTATGGAAGAACCCATATTGATATATCATTACTAGATGAAGGTATATATTATTTTGATTTTTCAGTTCGCTAATATGATATGAATAAAATGTATATTTTGGATTTAAATAAATGAACATAATATCACTCTTCAGCGATGCTAGTGGATTAGACTTAGGTTTTCATGAAGACAAAGAAATTTGGGAAACATTTGAGACAAATTTTTTCTTTACAACTCTTGATAGACGAAGCATAATTAATATTCCATAAAATGAAATTCCAGAGGCTATCGGGCTTATAGTTGAGCTTCATTTGGCATATTGGCTCTATTTTTTCAAAGAAGCAAATAGTTTAAGAGAAATTCCTGACAAATTTAACGACGATATTTTAAAAAATGCTTATCACATGGAGTGAAAACATTTTAGAGATTAAGATAATACGATAGATACGGTAATTTGGAAAGGCGAAAAAAAAGCAAAAATTGAGATTGCTAAAAATTTACTTGATGTTTTAGATATTGAGACTATTTCAAAATTAACAGGCTTAAGCATTGAAGAGATAAAAAAATTAAAATAAACTTAAAGGAGATTGGCAAAAAATATGGTGTATCAGTTCCAAGAATACAAAAACTGTGAAAAAAATAAATTTTTATTTTGGGATTTAGACAATATTAACTTAAAAGATGAAACTTTAAATATTTTAAAAGATAAAGATGACTTTAAAGTATTTCTCTTAAAAAATAAAAAGTTATCAAAAAAAAGGGAAGAGTTATTTAATAAAGTTAGGAATTATGTGCATTTTGATAGCATATTTATAGAGTGTGAAAATGTGGATAATACGATTTTTGAAATGGTAGAAAAATATAAGAGTGCAAAACATATTATTATTGTATCAAATGATAAAGATTTTTTTAAATTATCAGAAGTTAATCCAAATATAGAAATAATTACTCTAAAACCACATAAAACTAATAAAAATATTATAATAACAAAGTATAATTTGAATTAAAAAAAAGGTGGTTAAATGAGTAAATTAAAAGAGTTAATGGCAATGAATGGAGTTGTTGCAGCTGGTGAATTTAATCCAGATGGGAGTTTAGCTTCATTTGAGGGAAATATTACTGAAGAAGAAGCGGCAATGGCGGCTCAAATGGCTCATGCAAATAAAGTAATGGCACAAATGCAAGTTGATGGTTATACGGCTATGAGTGGAGAAGATGGATGGACACCTGTTCAAGGGTTTGCTGTTAGTGGTCCGAAAATTTCTATTTGTGTTGGAAGTAATATCGGTGTATTTGTGGATAACGAAACTGTAAGTTTCACTGAAGTTTTTAAAGCTTTGCAAGCATAAGTTAAATTTAATATAGCTTCTTGTGTTGAATTTATTTGTAATTTATTAAATCTAAATTATAATTGAATGTTTTTAATTAAAAAATTAGAAAGGATTACGATGAAGAGATTTCTGTTTAGTTTAGTAGCAATACTAAGTTTAAGTTTATCTTTATTTGCAAATGAAGCTGCGAAAGCACCTGAAAAGGCGGCTGCTAAATCGGCTATTACAACATTTAAATTGGGTGTTGATAGAGAAACATTTGCAAAAACTTTGAGAGAAGGTTTAGAAAAAGAGGGTTATGTGTATGTAGGTATGCACGATAACATTCAATCGGCTTATAAAGAGAAGATTGGTAGTACAAAAATGGATTCGTTGGATTTTATAATTTATTATAATCCAAAGTTATTTTCTACAGTTGCTGAAGAGTCTCCGCAGGTTGCTGGAACATTCTATCCATTTACATTTGTTGTACACAAATCACAAGGTGATAAAGATACTTATGTATCATTTTTAGATGGCGATTTTGTAAAAGTTCTTGGTAACTTAAAACAAAAAGCTGTTATTGATGCAATAGATGCTGAATATGTAAAATTAAATAAAGTTGTTTCTGAAATTGCTAAATCAAAAGAGACAAAATCGTGGGTTAGCATTCCTGCTAAAATGGAAGGAAACTCAATTTTTGAATATAAAATTAAAGTTCCATCACAAGACAAAGCTGAAAGATTACTATCTTTAGTTCAAGCACAACTTGATGATTTTATCATCGCTGGTAAATTTATCAATGCTGGATATAGAGGAATTAACGGCGATTTAAAAAAGTTAAAAAACGAAAAATTTGATTTATACGATGAGTATTTATTATGTAGTTTATCGATTTCTCACGCAATTTTTAATGATTATCCACAAGTTGGAGCATTTGCACCTTGTCCAGTATTTATGTACAAAGAAAAAGGGAGTGAATATTTAACAATTGGTGTTATGCAAATGGATATTTGGTCACAATTTGGTCCAATAAAAGATGAAAAAACTAAAGAGGTTGTTACAAAAGGTGCACAAGAAGTTCAATTTGTTTTAAAATATTCTGTTGAACTTGCACTTAAAAAATTAAATGATGAAATAGCAATGGAAGGCGATGAAGATGAAATTTAATAAAATCTTAATCGGATTTTTTTTACTTACAGCTTCACTTTTTGCAAAAGATGTTTCAGCATATATAACTTATCAGCCAAAGAGTGTAGATGATGTTAAAAAATCTTTGAGTGCAAATGGATTTGAGGTGATTGGTGAGTATAAACCAATCGACGATACTAATAATTTAATAGTTGTTACTCATCCTGAACTTAAAAAAATTGCATCTAAAAAAGATAGAGGTTTTGCAGGAGTTTTAAAACTTTTAGTTAAAGAAAAAGGGATTAAAGCTCAAAATCCAGAGTATTTTGTAAAAGCATTTTTACAAAAAGAGAATGATGCAAAAGTTGGTGAAAATTTATCAGCTCTTTTAACAAAAGCTTTAGGTGAAGGAAAAGAGACTAAAGAAGTGTTAAAAGAAGAAGATATCGAGCATTATAAATTTATGTTTGGTATGCCTTATTATGAAGATATGGTTGAAGTTGCTTCAGGAGACAATGCAAAACTTGTTTCTAAAATAAAAGAAAAAGCTGGTAAAGATTTAGTTTTTGAATTAAAATTAGAAAACGATGCTTACTTAATTGGCGTTAAACAAACTGATAGTAGAGGCGAAAATTATTACTTAGAAAAAATTGACCCAAAAGGTCAAAACATCGCATTTTTACCATATATGGTATTAATTGAAGGTGGTAAAGCGAAGATTATGCACGCTAAGTTTTATTTAGCACTATCTTACCCAAGATTAGAGATGACAAATTTTATGAAAATTGCTAGTACTCCTGGTGAAATAGAAGATTTCTTCAAAGGACTTTTTAAATAAAAGTCCCTTTTTCTCCTACTCCAAAACCCTTTCTAACTTAGCATTTGCAGAGTGTAAATCATAAATCGATTGAGTGTATTCGCTTTTTGCACGAGTTAAATAGTATCTTGCATCTATTAGTGTTGTAGTTGTAGCAATTGAGTGTTTGTATCTATCTTCAACTATTTTATAATTTTCTTTTGCCTGATTTAGGGCTTCTTTTGCAACTTTATATTGTGCATAAGAGAGATTAATAGCTTCAATTGCATCTCTTAATTGTAAAAGTAACTCTTCTTTTAAATTTTCGATTTTATCGTCAATTGATTTAGTGAGGTATTTACTAGCTTCGATTTTATTGCTTCTTGCACTTCCATCAAACAAAAGCCAATTCAAATTAACACCAGCTTTTAACTCATCAGTTGGAAATAGTTTTTTTCCTTTAGGAATAATTTCATCTCCAACTCTTTCATAATTTAAATTTAAATCAACAGTTGGGTAATACTCACCATTAATTGCTTTTGTAGAGTACTCTTTTGCCTCTTTTAGAGCTTCAAAATATTTAATTTCACTTCTATTTGAAAGTAGTGTTTTATACAACTCATTTTCATTTAAGTTTGCTTCTTCACTAAAGCTTAATGTTGCAACATCATCATTAACTTTTTGCCCCAAAAATCTCTCAAGTTTTGCTTTTGTTAATGTTATTTCACTTTTAGCTTTAAGTAAATTTTGATTAGCTGAAGCTAACTCAACTTGTACCTCTAAATACTCATTTTTAGGAATAGTTCCTGCTTCAAAAAAGTTTTTTGCATCTTTTGCTTGATTTTGCAATAAAATAACTGCATCTTCAAAAATAGCCTTATTTTCGATTTTATTAAGTAAATCTATATAAGCCTCTTTAATAGATAATTTAATATCAGACATAAGAGCCTTCTTTTCAAACTCTTTTGCTTTTAAGTTTGAATCTGCACTTTTTATCTTATTTGTATCGATATAACCGTTAAAAAGATTATAATTCAAATTTGCACCAAAACTAGAATCATCTTCACTTTTAATAAAAGATTCTTCATTACTTTTAGAAAAATTATATTTCAATCCAAAAGTTGGATAAAAGTTTGACTTTAATGCCTCTTTTTCGTACTTATTTGAAGTTAACTCTTTATCAACAGATTTAACTTCAAAACTGTGATTTAATCCGATAGTTACAGCTTCATCTATTGTTAAACCAAACATATATGAAGCAAGTGCAATACTAAGTGTTATTTTTTTCATTTTTCTCCTTTAATATAAATTGCTTTTTTTATCTTTTCTGCTAACTCATTTGGAGTTGAAGGTTGTGCAACAGAGCTAAATTTTCCATCTTTATCAAATACATAAATAAATGAAGTATGAGCGATAGAATAGCCAATACTTGAGCTAGCATTTAAATCGATTACTTCATATTTGCTTCCATATTTATTTGTTAACTCTTTTATGAGTTCATCTTCGCCTCTCAAACCTATCAAATTTGAGTGAAAATATTTTACATATTCGTTTAAGTGTTTCACATCATCTCGTTTTGGGTCCAAACTTATAAAAATTGATTGAGTTTGATTTAACTCATCATCTGTCAATAAATTTAGGGCATTTGAGAGAATACTCAAACTTGTCGGACAAATATCAGGACAGAAAGTATATCCAAAATAGACCGTCAATGCCTTATCTTTAAAATCAGAAAATTTAATTTTACCATCGATACTATCAAGCTCAAAATAGTAGCGATTTGAATCTCGTTTCTCTTTTGCTTTTGGTATCACATAAAAAAATGCAATTGTAAAAATAATAATTGGGAAAATAATTAATAAAGCTCTTTGCATTTTAAAGACATCCTTAATTTTTAGTTTTAAATTTAAATATTATACCGATTTTTTTTTCATTTTCTTTTTTTATAATTAAATCTCCTTGCCACTTCATATCTACTATACAAAGTGGAATTATCCCAGTGCCTTTGTACTCATTTTCATCTATTTTTTTTAATTTAAAATTATATACTCCCATATCCATATTTAAGCCAAAAATTTTAAATTCAGCACTATTTATATTTAAGTTTTTTGTTTTTAAATTAAATTCAATAGGTTTTAAAACTAAAATATTTGGAGTTATAAAAAATTCAATTTCGCTTTTATCTTCCAAAATAACCTTACAATTTTCATTCTCAATTGAACAATTACTCTCTATATATTTGATTTCACCTAAAAAAAGATTATAAATATCTTGTGTATCAATAAAGAAGTAAGCAAGAGCAAGTGAAGTAACAACTATCAACTCTAAAAGAAGAGTTAATAGAAATTTTTTATTTTTAATGTTTATGTTCCATTGTCATAATTTTTTTAACTGGAGCTTTAATAGTTTTTTTCTCACCATTTGAAAAGTTAAGTTCAGCTTCAATAATATCACCATCTTTGAGAGATTTTGTAAGTCCAATTAACATTATATGAAAGCTTGAAGGTTCTAAATTTGTTTGAGATTTTGCTTTAATAGTAATTTTCTCAACTGGATACATTTTCATCATACCATATTGCATTGTGTGAGTGTGAAGTTCCACAACTTTAGCCACATTTGAAGTAGCTTTTATTAAATCCACATCTTTATCAAAAGAGTTTTTTATCTCCATAAACATTGCACTATTTGGCGATGTTGGAGGCACTTCTCTAACATATGGATTTGTAATTTCAACATTTGCAAAAGCCAAAGTTGATAAAAGTGCTAAAGATAAAAATTTTTTCATAATAATCCTTTTTTTTATTTATATTCGCTTAATGGAAAACCAATACCTTTTAAATACATAATTCCACCAGTTAAATTTATAACATCAAAACCTATGCTATCTAAATATGATGAAACAACTTTAGTTCTACTTCCAGTTCTACAAATTAATGCAAACTTTTCATCAGGTTTTATATGCTTATTTACCTCTTTTAAAAATTGATTAATATCATATCCACCTTTTTCATCAAAAAAAGTAATAGGAATTGAGTTTTTTACAATTCCAGTCTCTTTCCATTCACCTTTTGTTCTAATGTCAATTATCTTTATATCACTTGATAAAATTTCACCTGTTGGATATAAATTCTTTACTTCAGCAAAAACTGAAATACTAAATAACGATAAAATTAAAATTAACTTCTTCATAAAAACTCCTTTTGTTTTTCTATATTTTACAATCACTTTCATCAAAAATATCTTTGTATCTTTCTCTAATTGCCAAAAACTCATTTAAATTTTCAAAGAAAACATCAACTAATTTTGCATTAAATTGTTTACCTTTTTGCTCTTTAAAATACTCAATTATTCTATCAAGTTCCCAAGATTTCTTATAAACCCTATCACTTGCTAATGCATCAAAAACATCAGTAATTGCAACAATTTGAGCGACCAATTCTATCTCATCGCCTTTTTTAGAGTTTGGATAACCATTACCATCCCATCGTTCGTGGTGTTCATAAGCGATAGTTGAAGCTGTTTTTAATAATTCTCTTGAAGAGTGTCTTAGCATTTCATAACCTAAATTTGAGTGAGTTTTGATAATGGCAAACTCGTCTTCAGTTAGTTTTGCAGGTTTTAATAAAATAGAATCAGGAATGCCAATTTTTCCGACATCGTGAAGTGATGAAGCTTTTCTAATTAATTCAGCTTGTTCGTGGCTTAAGCCTAATTTTAGTGCTAAAACTTTTGAGTATTCGGCTACTCTTTTAACGTGATTTCCAGTCTCTTTACATCTAATTTCAGATATTTCACCCATTGTAATCACGGTTTCAGCTAAAGTATTATCAATTTCTTTATTTAAATCTTCAAGTTCTTTATTTTTTAACTCGATAATTTCCGATTTTTCTTTTATATCTTCGATTAAAATATTCATATCTTTTGCTGTATTTTGAAATTCGACTGTTTTAAACTCACTTATATTAATCGTCTTATCATTCAAAATAGCATATTCATAAGATTTAACCAACTTTTGAAGTGGCTTAATTACCCATTTTCTAAGTACTTGAATAGAGTTAAAAAGCCCAAGCATTAAAAGTAGTGAAATTGTTGCAAGTAAAAAAAGCAAATATTGTAAAGATTTCTCTTTATAATCACTCATATCAAGTTCTATTTTTAAAACCCCTAACACTTCGCCTTCTTTAACATTTGTATGACATATTAAACAATTTAGTGTACCTTGCGAAGAGGCGATATAAGGCACTGAAGCTTTCATTTTTACCTCTTTTGCAAATAAATTATCAATTATATCTATTTCAAATTTTTTCTCATTTGAAAGATTTGCTTTTGAGTCTTCATTTGGAAACTTTGGCTTATTTGCAAAAAGTTCATCAATTTTAGTTGAACGAATTACTTTTAAATCTTTAATTCCGTAAGTGTTTATAATTTCTCTCAAAAAATAGTCTCGCTTATCCATCATTGCATTTTTCATATGGCTTGTAAGCCCAGCTTTTACAACTTCCGAAATTGCCGTAGCTTTATCTTCCATACTTAAAATCGAAAGTTCTTTAAAACTATAAGAGATGATTAAAAGTGTTGAGATTAAAATTAATACAAAAGTTGAAATGTTTTTTTGTATTAAAATTGTTTTTAAGTTTTTTGTTTCCATAAGTGTTAAGTCCCATTTAAAAGATTTTGAATTTACTTAAATAAGTGCATTGTGCCACTCTACAAGGCTAACTCTATAACCATTTAAAACCTCTTTTACTTCGTGTGTAAAAATTGGATTACTAGCAAATGCTATTAGAGTTCCTGTTTTTGGCTTAAAAGTAAAAACTTCCATTCTTTTATCAAATAAAAAATTAAAAATCAATTCTCCACCATTAAAATTTGAGTTTAAAAATGAAACTGTTGTAATTTTTCTTTCATTTGCAACACTTCTAAAGCCAATTAAATTTTTATTTTTATCGATTAATTCAGAGCAATTATCGGAGTGTTTGAGATAATAAGCACCTTTTTCATAACCTAATGCTTGAATTCCACTACTTTGTAAAAGAATTAAATTAAAAAATTTTTCTATTTTATTTTTTATTTTAAAAAAGGCTTCTTTATAGATTAATTTTGATTGATTAGTTAAATTATGTAGATTAGTTTTTCTAACATTTTGATTGAGTTTTGGCAAAATTAAATTATCTTTTAAGATTTTTACTTTTGCACTTTCAAACTCACTATCTTTTATAATTTCTTGATAGATAAATTCGCACTCATTTTGCGATAAAAAATTATCTATAATCAAAAATGGATATTCAAAATATGGACTTGGTAAAATTTTATCAACAGGAAAATTTAAATTAAAAACCTCTTTTTTGCAAAAGAGTTGATTTGATATTTGAACCAAAATTATTTATACTGATGAACAGTTAATGGATGCAATTGATATATGACAGGCACTTCAGCCGTTCCAACATATTGATTTGAGTGTTTAATTTCGACTGTGTCATAAGATATATCATCTATTTGATGAATACTTCCACTTGCATAACTTGGCATTTGCTTTTTTTTAGAACTTATCAAAATATTATTACTTCCAACAACTACAGCATCTTTATCAGCAGCATCGCTTATAATAATAGACTCACCCATTTTTCCTTTAACTACAACATTACCTTTATCTAAAACGACACTGTCATTTGCCATTAAAATAGAACTTAAAATTAAACTTATTAAAGCAATTTTTCTCATTTTTTATCCTTTTTTTTATATTTCATCGATTTAATTATTAAAATTCATCTCTTCATCTTCAAAATTAACAACAATTCTATCATCGTTAATTATAATTGAATCTTGACTTGCTTTGTCATTTACTATCACTTCTCTATCATATTCAGGCTTTAAAACTATTACATCATCGGTTACAACTATATCATTTTCAGCAAAAGCCATTACCAAAAAAATAATAGTTAAAAAAAAGAGTACCTTTTTCACATAAACCCCTTAAGTTTTGCTTATATGCTACAAATCGACATTTTTTTTAATTGTTTAATATATAGTATTGGCATAAAAATTGCTTTAAGTACTCAAATGATTTTTTTGAATTAAAGTATGGAGGTTTTTAAATGAGAAAGTCTTTGATTTTAACGACTACTTTGGTTAGTAGTTTGTTTTTAAGTGGATGTGCTTTTAATACTGTTAGTAATACAACAATTAAAAAAGAGACTAAAACAAATGTTGCACCGCCAATGCCAATTGCACCAAAGAAAATAAAGAAGATTGTAAATGATACTGGAGTGCCTCAATATGGTCCAAACATCTACAAAACAGTAAGTTCAGCTCCTTGTGGTGGAAATGGTTGTTCAAGAACAAAATATGATGTAACTCAAGATGGAATAACAGATTATCCAGTTAGCTATAGACCAAAAAGAGAAACTATAGTTAAAGATACAGTATTAATTGAAGAGTAGGGAGAAAAATATGAAAAAGCTTTTAGGTAGTTTAATTGTAAGTTCACTTATATGTAATTTAGCTTTTGCTGAAGAAATAGATGGAGAAAGAGTTATTAGCCATAAAAAAGAGACGAGAGTTCATAGTATTCCTTTAAATATTATCGAAAGCAGAAGTCCGATTGGGTATTTAAATTCTCAAGCAATTTTTTTAGCTGACCAATTAGAGAGAAATTTAGATAAAAAATATATTGCAAGTCCAATTATGGTGACCTCTTTTTTAAATTTAGATAATTTAAGACAAACAAACGGATTAGGAAGACTTTTATCTGAAAGTTTAATTCACGAACTTCAAGTTAGAAGATGGAGAGTAATCGATGCAAGACTTGTAAAAGATATTATTATTAACGATAGTGGCGAATTTGCACTAAGCCGTGATATTAAAAATATTAAAGCTTCATATAATGTTACGGGAGTTGTAACGGGAACTTACACACTAACAGAAGGTGCTATTATCGTAAATGCAAAAGTTATGGATATTCAATCAGGAGTTATTACTTCAAGTGGACAAATTTCAATTCCATTAAATGGACTTGAAGGACTTTTATTTGATTATGCTATGCCAAAACCTATGAAAATAAAGGGAGAGCTTGAATAGAATATTTTTAACTTCAATCACTTTTATAGTTAGCATTTTTCTTAGTGGTTGTGCTGGACAATGTGATGGTGTTGAGGTTGAGGATGTAGTGCCAAAACTTGATTTGAGAAAAACTTTTAATGAAATGTCAGCAGAACTTTGTTGTGGTGTGGATGTTTGTGTAATGCCAACAAGAACAGTTTTAGTGACTGATTTTGTAGAAATTGACTCTTTTGAGTCTGATTCAAGTGGAATGTTTATGAGTGAACTTTTAAAAAGTAGCTTAAATCAAAAATGTAATTACACTATACAACAAGCAGAATTTTCAAAATATTTCAAATTAGATAAAGGTGGATTTGTAGCATTAACTAGAAATGCTAATGAGATAAAACTTGCTGAAGCTCCTCTTGGAGTTAGTGCAATTGTTGGAACCTTTAAATATTCAGCCGATAGATTATATATTTTTGTGCGAGAGATAAATATTCATACTGGTAAAATTTCAAAATTTATAACTAGAGAAATACCATTTACTTGTGTTGGGGATAATGTTATTAGAACCGATTTTAAAATAATGCCAAAAAATTAACTCCTTCTCACCTCTCTTTAAAAAAATAGTTATAATTAATGTGATAAAATCAAAGATTAAATTAAAATATTAAAAAAAAGGTGAGATGTGAGACACTTCTTAACACTTAAAGATTTTAGCAAAGATGAAATTTTAGAAATTTTAAATTTAGCAATCGATATAAAAGCTGAAACAAAAAGAGGCGAATTAAAACCATATTTAAAAAATAAAACACTTGGAATGATTTTTGAAAAAAGCTCAACCAGAACTAGAGTTAGTTTTGAAGTTGGTATTTATCAACTTGGGGGAGTAGGGCTATTTTTATCAAGCAAAGATATTCAGCTAGGGCGAGGTGAACCCGTTGGTGACACTGCCAAAGTTCTATCAAGAATGGTGGATATGATTATGATTAGAACTTACTCTCAAAGCAAAATAGAGGAGTTTGCAAAACATTCACTTGTTCCAGTGATTAACGGTTTAACTGATGAATTTCATCCAGTGCAACTTTTGGCTGATTATATGACTATGATTGAGCATAAAAAAGATAAAAATCCAATCGTAGCCTATATTGGAGATGGTAATAATATGGCTCATAGTTGGGCAGTTTTAGCAAGTAAATTAGGGTTTGAGCTAAGAGTTGCAACACCAAAAGGCTATGAGATGAATAAAGATTTAATAAAAAGTTTAAATTCAACTTATGTAAAAGAGTTTTACGACCCAAAAGAGGCTGTAAAAAATGCTGATGTTGTAACGACTGATACTTGGATTTCTATGGGGCAAGAAGAGGGAAGTGAGAAAAAAATAAAAGATTTTGAAGGCTTTATAGTTGATAGTGCTTTGATGAAACTAGCAAAAGCAGATGCTATTTTTTTACATTGTCTTCCAGCATATCGTGGTAAAGAAGTAAGTGCAGATGTGATTGATGGAGTTCAAAGTTTAGTGTTTGAGGAGGCTGAAAATAGACTTCACGCTCAAAAAGGTTTAATGGTTTGGTTAGATAAAAAAAGGATTTAATAGTGAATATAGATGAAAAAATCAACTCTTTAGCAAATAATTTAGGTATGGAAAATGTCGAAAAAACTATTTTAAAAATGATAGATGATGAAAATCAAAATAAAAAAGTATTAGAGTTGCAAAGTGGAAATTTTGAAAATATTAAACCTTGGTTTGTAATTGATGAAAAAAATGAACAAGTTTATCCATTAGTTCCGATTGAACTTTTTTTATCACTTTTAAATGCTACAAGAAGTGCTTTTCAAGAAAATTTAAATATAAGGCTTGAAAAAGCGATAACTTATGAAAATCCAATTGATTATAACGATGTTTACACCGTTGCAATGGATGAAGTTGAAAAAATTATTAACTCTCCAAAAGATAAAAATTTATTAAATTTAAATGTTGATAATTTAGTTAAAAAAATAAAAAAAAGATATCCAAATCTATTTCACAAAAATATAAAACATGTAGAATTTAAGGAAGAAAGTTATGATTGATTTTGAAAAATTCTCAAAATTCTCAAAAGCGGGACCAAGATATACAAGTTATCCAACAGCACCAGAATTTAATGAAAGTTTTGATTTTAATAAATATATAAATAAATTGCAAAATGCTGATTTTAATCGCCCACTTTCGCTCTATTTTCATTTACCATTTTGTAGAAGTGCTTGTTATTTTTGTGGTTGCAATGTGGTTTATACTTCAAGAGAGGATAAAAAAGAGCGATATATTGACTATTTAAAAAAAGAACTTGAAATTTTATCAAAATATTTAAATATAAAAAGAGAGGTAATTCAACTCCATTTTGGAGGTGGAACTCCAACTTTTTTTGATGCAATTCAACTTCAAAAAATAATAAATTTAATTAAATCTTATTTTCAAAACTTTTCAAAAGATGCCGAAATTTCGTGTGAAATTGACCCTAGATATTTTGATAAAGAGCAATTGAATGTATTAGTACAAAATGGTTTTAATAGATTTAGTTTTGGTGTTCAAGATTTTAACACTAAAGTTCAAGAGGCAGTCCATAGAATTCAATCACATCAAGAGAGTAAAAAAGCTGTTGATATTTCAAGAGAGGCTGGAATTAAGAGTATAAATATCGATTTAATTTATGGACTTCCTTTTCAAAATTTGGAAACTTTTAAAGAAACATTGAATGCTATAAAAGAGTTAAATCCAGATAGATTAGCACTTTTTAATTATGCACACGTACCGTGGATGAAAAAGAGTATGCGAAAAATCGATGAAACAACTCTTCCAACTCCAAATGAAAAACTTCAAATTATGAAATATAGTATTGATTTTTTAACTTCAAATGGTTATAAAATGGTTGGAATGGACCATTTTGCAAAACCTGAAGATGAGCTTTTTTTGGCAATACAAAAAGGTGAACTTCACAGAAATTTTCAAGGTTACACTACAAAAGGTGGGGCTGATTTGGTTGGAATTGGATTAACAAGCATTGGTGAGGGGCTTGATTATTATGTGCAAAATTATAAAGAGATGAGTGAGTATGAAAAAGCAATCGATAATAATGAATTGCCAGTTCATCGGGGGATTGAGTTAAATAGTGATGATTTAATTAGAAAAGCTGTAATAATGGAACTTATGGCTAATTTCAAATTGGATATTAAACGAATTGAGAAAAACTTTAATATAGATTTTTTTGAGTATTTTAAAGATGATTTAAAAATGCTTGACGAGTTTGAAGATTTAGTGAGTATTTCAAACGATAAGATAGAAGTTAGCACAACAGGAACACTTTTAATTAGAAATATCGCGATGCCTTTTGATGCTTACATTAAAAAAATTCCAGAAAATAAAAGAAGATTTAGTAAAACGGTTTAAAAACTATTAAAATAAATCTTTTTCTCACTCTCTAAATAGACCCAATATCCGATATATGGGCTTATGACTTTTGGATTTACAATCCAGCTACCATTTAAATAAGTCAAAATTTTATCGCTTTGAAATATGCTTGAGTTTACATCTTTTTTTGTTGGATTTGCAATTAAATTCCAATTTTGATTTAAATTCAAGGCGATAAAGTTTTTTTCTATTAAATCACTTCTACTGCTTAATTCGCCGTTTTTTCCAAGCAATAATAAACATTCGCCATTTTTTAAAAGTAAATTATCATCAAATTGTATTTTTTCACTATTTTTAACACATCCACCACTCATAATTGCGAGATTATCGCTCAAGTTTTGTGTGCTTACATACTCCTTATAAATCGTTGCATTGTTTGGATAATACTTCTCAACATTATAAATTGAGACATAAAATTCACTTAAAAGCTCTGTGAGTGTGGTTTGTTTTGAAATTGCAAATTTATTTAATGTTGAAATTGCATCTTTTATTTGTACATAATCAAGCCATAAATCATAAATTGAAAAATCGCTATATTTTTGTTCTAAATATTGCAAGAAATAAACCCCACGATATGGTGCATAATCATCATTTGAAAAAATTCCTATATTTAAATTTTCATACAATTCTTTAATATATCTTGTGTGATAGTTATGTTCAGGATAACAAATTTCTTCCGCAAAAACAGCACTTGCTTCATAAAACCAAGTGTCATTATAATTGTTGAAATAATCATATTTATTGACTAAATAAAATTGTAATATGTGCATTAATTCGTGTGCAATTGTGACTTCAATATTTTTTTGTTGGCTAGTTTGTCCTAAAATTGTTGGCATAATAGAGTTTAAAATAAAATAAAAACTATTGTCATTATAATAATAAGCTCCACCATATCGCTCTTTTGGGAGAGTTTCAATATAGCCATTATATTTTGCATTTGTATTTGCAATAATAATAGGAATATTTTTTAAATCATCATTAAATTCAAATCCAATACTTTTAAATTTTTTTAGTGTATAAATTAGTGAATTTGCCACTACATCGATATAATCAGGTTTGCCGTTTAAATCCAAATCTTCCCAAATTTCATTGTCAGGAGTAAAATCGCCCCATTCAATCTTAAATTGCTCAATCGTATAAGAGTTTTTATTTTCGTTAATAGCTCGTTTTGGCTTTGGTTTATTAATGAAGTAAAAATCTGCATATAAAAAGTTAAATGCAAAAATAGTAGTTATAATGATTTTTTTCATAAATTCCTCTAAATTATTTTTTAGAATAATATCAAAATAAAGATTAGAGGAGTAGGGGAAAGAAATAATTAGAGATAACTATTGAAGCAATTTCATTACATTTTGTTGAACTTGATTTGCTTGAGATAGTGCATAACTTCCTGATTGTGCTAAAAGATTATGTTTATTAAATGTTGCCGATTCTTCTGCAAAATCCACATCTCTAATGATAGATTCGCTACTTTTTACATTCACTTGAGTAACTGAAATATTATTAACTGTTGTAAGTAATTGATTTTGAACCGAACCTAAGTCGCTTCTAATTTGGTCTAAAAATTTTATCCCATTATCAGCAATTGTCATAACAGCCATTGCACCGACTAATGTTGTAACTCCAGCACCAAGTTCTTGCCCATAAAGTGCAACAGATGAATTTGCAAAAGCTCCCATAGCTTCAGCATCACTTGAAATAAACCCACCCCTAATATTTCCAGGATTTACAACAGTTTCAGTAGCAGCACTAAGTCCAGCAATATCACCAGCACCACCACTTACAACTATATCTTTAGCTCCATATTTAGTTAAAGTTAATCTTCCATAATTTTCAATTTCTACTGCTGATAAACCAACTATAGTATCTAAACCTACATTTGCTATTGCAGATATTCCTCTACCATCTAAACTTCTTAAATTTAAATGTCCTCTTTCATCAAGATAAGCTTCAACTCCTGTTAAATCTTTTGAATTATTAATAGCATTTACAAGTCTTCCATCTCTGTCATTTGCCTGAATATTATCAATATTTCCTATTGCCACACCATTTATCATTAAACCACTGATACTTCCAGCTACAATAGCACTAATTCCAGTAGTAACAACTTTCCAATTAGCTTTAATCCCACCTAATTTATCGCTATTTTTATTAATAGTTTCAGCTAATGTTCCAATTCCAGTATTAATACCAGTAGAAATTGTCGCAGTTTCAAGTGTGACATCGTGAACTCCATCAACAGTTGGAAAAGTTAAAGTTATATTTCCTGAAGCAGTAATTAATGCTCCCGTTTCAAATCTAGTTGAAGCGATTTTTGTTGAATTAGTCGCTCCAATACTAGCTTTAATTGTCTCATTTGAATATGCCCCAATTTGAAACTCTTTATTTGTAAAAGTTCCAGCAAGTAAATTTTGACCATTAAAACTTGTTGTAAAAGCAATATTATCAAGCTCTTCAAGTAACCTTACAACATCAGCTTGAAGTGCTTTTCTTGTAGTTTCAGTTTGACCATCTTGTGCAGCTTGAGTTGCTTTTACTTTGATATTATCAAGGATTTTAATTTGCTCATCCATAGCTTTATCGGCTGTTTGGATGATACCTATTGCATCGTTTGCATTTCTAATAGCTTGACCTAGTGAATTTGCTTGATTTCTTAAACTATCAGCAATTGCCATTCCTGAAGCATCATCAGCTGCTTTATTAATTCTAAGTCCTGAACTTAGTTTTTCAAGAGCTGAATCTAATTGTCTATTGTTTCCAACACCTATGCTATGAGCATTCATAGCAGCTATATTTGTATTTATTCTAAACCCCATTTATAACTCCTAAATTGGTTTCTGAAATATTTGCTTAACTTAAAGCAATAAATGTTCCAAAATTTATAAAAGATAAAAAAAAGCATTTATTTTATATAATTAGAAAGATTGCAAAGAAAGGTTAATGATGTGTGGAATCGTCGGTTATATAGGTAAAAAAGATATAAAAGAAATTTTAATAAATGGTCTTAGTGAACTTGAATATAGGGGGTATGATTCAGCTGGAATTGCAATTTTACAAAACAGTTCTCTTTCTATATTTAAAAGTGTTGGAAAATTATCCAACTTGATAGATAAAGTCAAAAATTTTCAAACACCACTTGATATTAAAAGAGTTGGAATAGCCCATACAAGATGGGCAACTCACGGTAAACCAACGGAATTAAATGCTCACCCACATTTAGGGGAATACTCTTATGTTGTGCATAATGGAATAATAGAAAATTATAAAGATATAAAAAATTTTTTAGAAAATAATGGACATAAATTTATCTCTCAAACAGATACTGAAGTTATCGTACATCTATTTGAGTATAATTTAGAACGAGATGGCGATTGTTTAAAAGCTTTTAATAATACAATCAAAAAATTAAGTGGTGCCTATGCAATTTTATTAATCACAAAAAAAGAACCTGAAAAAATATTTTTTGCAAAACACGGTTCACCTTTACTTGTTGGATACAAAAATGATGAAATTTATTTTGCCTCAAGCGATGCACCGTTAATTGGCTTAGCAAGTGAAGTAACATATTTTAATGATAATGAGTATGGAGTTGCATTTGAGGGTGGAATTGAAATTTATGGTAAAGATGATAAAAAAGTAAGCATAATTAAGCAATCTCTTTCTATTAATAAACAGTTTGCTCAAAAAGATGGATTTAGATTTTTTATGGAAAAAGAGATTTATGAACAAAGCAGTGTTATTAGCGAAACTTTAATGGGTAGATTAAAAGATAGTACGATTGAGTTTGAAGAGTTAGATGAGAAGCTTTTTGAAGATGTAGAAAATATCACAATTTGCGCTTGTGGTACAAGTTTTCATTCAGCCCTAGCTAGTAGTTATCTATTTGAAAGAGTTGCAAAAATTCCTATTAAAGTTGAGATTGCAAGTGAATTTAGATATAAAGAACCACTTTTAAATAAAAAAACTTTTTTTATAGTAATTAGTCAAAGTGGAGAAACTGCCGATACTCTTGAAGCTTTAAAAATAGCAAAAAATGCAGGACTTAAAACTTTAGTAATTTGCAATGTAGATAATAGTTCTATGGTTAGAATGGCTGACTTTAGCATTTTAACTAGAGCTGGAATTGAAAAAGGTGTGGCTTCAACTAAAGCTTTTGCTACTCAAATGGTCATTTTATGGATGTTAAGTTTATATATTGCAAATATAAAAAAAGCTATTTCAACAGAATTTTTAAACGAAGAGTTGAAAGCCATTCGCAAAATTCCATCTATTTTAAAAATTGAAGATACTTTACACGAACGATTAAAACGGCTTTCAAAAAGATATCTTCACGGACACGGTTTTTTCTTTATAGGAAGAGATATTTTCTATCCTTTAGCACTTGAGGGAGCGCTAAAACTTAAAGAAATTAGTTATCTTCATTCAGAAGGCTATCCAGCTGGAGAGATGAAACACGGACCAATTGCATTAGCTGATAGTAAACTTTTTACAATTGCACTAATGCCAAAAAATCTATTATATGAAAAAATAAAAAGCAATGTTGAAGAGCTTTCAGCTAGAGACTCGACTATTTTAGCGATAACTTCACAAGATTTTGATATTGCTGATGATGTTGTAAAAATAAAAGAGCAAACTCATTATATGTTTGAATTTTTTGAAATGATGGTTGTGCTTCAACTCTTTGCGATGGAAATTGCAATTAGACTTGGAAATGATGTTGATATGCCACGAAATTTGGCAAAAAGTGTAACAGTAGAGTAAAGGAGAAAAAATTTGAAAGCAAATAAAAAGATATTATTAATAATTGCTTTGATGCTAATAGTTATTACATTCGTAATTATGGCAATTGTAGCAATAAATTTTAGAGATTATGCCTATGGGAGTGCTGAAGAGAAGTCTAAAATCATAGCCGAAATCGTAAGAGATGGATTAACGGCACATATGATGAATAATATTATGGATAAACGTTCGTTTTTCTTGCAAAATATATCTAATTCAAAAGATGTAGAAAAACTTTGGATTGTTAGAAGTCAAAATGTGATTGAGCAATTTGGAGAAGGGCTTGGAAGTGAAAAAGCAAGAGATGAGATAGATAAAAAAGTTTTAGATACGGGTGAGAGTATAAGAGATATTGAAGAGAGTACGAGTGGGGTTTCGCTTAGAATTTCAATTCCATATATTGCTTCTTCTTATGGTTCGCCAAATTGTTTAGATTGTCATAATGCTAAAGAGGGCGATGTGCTTGGGGCTATTTCGATGGAGTTTGATATTAGCGATATTAGAGTTCTTGGAGCTGTTACAATCTTTAAAATTTTAGGAACTTCTGTTATATTTTTACTTTTTGGAATTTTATTAACTAATTATTTAATTAAGCCATATGTTTCGATTTTAGAGTCGCTTAAAGCCGTAATTGAAAAGGCCTATCAAGGGGATTTTACTCATAGAGTTGAGGTTACAAAAAATCACGAAGCGGGTGAAGTTGCAAAATGGCTTAATACTTTGATAGAAAAATTCCAAAGTACACTTGGGGCGATTGAACATAATATTTCGCTCTTTATTCCACATAATATTATAAGCACAAAAGACCCACTTGAGCAATCAAAAGAGGCAATTGAAGAGTTGGCTGATATTTATAGATTTAAGAAAACTATCGAACTTGATAAAGATAAAATTGACATTTATGATAGATTGTTTTTTATCTTAAAAAATAAATTTAAAATTAATCATTTTGGTTTTTATGAAGTTGATTTTGTAAAAGGAATTAGAAGATTAATGTATATTACAAAAGGGCAAAGTTGTTGCGAGGGAATTTCAGATGAACATATTAATAATTGTCGAGCTCAACGAACTGATGCTGAAGTCTCTTCTGATGAATTTAGCTTTTTATGTCCTAATTTTGAATGCAAAGATTTACACTATTTTTGTATTCCATTTAAAATAAATGCTGAAGTTGGAATAGTAATCTCTATCACAACAAAAAGTGAAGAAAAGTTACAAAAAATCAAAAAGATGAAACCTTTACTTGATAGTTATTTGGAGGCTGTGAAACCAGTACTTGAGAGTAGAATTTTAATGGAAATATTAAAAGAAAGCTCATTAAGAGATGGTTTAACTGGGCTATATAATAGAAGATTTTTAGAAGAGTTTATAGACAAAGCTACTTCACAAGCCTTAAGAAGCAATATTAGTTATGGTGTTTTAATGCTTGATATAGATTTCTTTAAAATGGTAAATGATACATACGGACACGATGTTGGAGATGTGGTAATTAGAGGCTTAGCAAATACTATCAAAACTTGTGTTAGACAATCTGACTTACCTATTCGTTTTGGTGGAGAAGAGTTTGTAATACTTTTACATAATACTTCAGAAGAAGGAACTTTAATTGTAGCAAATAAAATTAGAAATCACTTTAGCGAACAAAAATTTATAGCAAGTGGCAAAACTTTCCAAAAAACCCTTAGTGTTGGTGTATCGATGTTTCCTGAAAATGCTGATAGTTTATGGAAATGTATTAAATTTGCTGATATTTCTTTATATAAAGCTAAAGAAGATGGTAGAAATAGAGTTATACAGTTTGAAAGTTCAATGTTTCCAGATGGAAAAGATTATTAATTAAAATGACTTCTTTTCTTCTTTTTACGATGAGGTAAAAGACTTGAAAAAATCCTTTAGTATGATAGAGTTAATTTTTGCAATTATTGTTATAGCTATTGCAATTGGTGGAATTCCCGCCGTTGTACAACAAGTTGAAGATTCGACTGATTTGAGCATAAATCAAGAAGCCATTTGGATGGCATCTTCGGTTATATATAATATTTTAGACCATCAGTGGGATGAGAATAGTTATAATAATGGAGTTGATAAAGCAATTGCCGTTAGTAACAGTGGTGATACTGATTTAAATAGAGTTGGAATTTCTCCTCGTGAATTTGAGAGAATAGGTCATATTAAGGGAAACAATAGAAGGTCTTTTTTTAGAACACAAACAGACTATGATGGTTTACAAGCTTCAACAACATTGGGTGATGATGGAGAAACTAATGTTCTACAATATAATGATATAGATGATTTTAATGGTTACAATGGATTATTATCTCAAGCTGCAAATTTTAGAAACACATTAAGATATAAAAAAAATTACAATATGAGTATAGGAGTTAAATATATAAATGACTCTTTATTTGCAGGAGATTATACAGATTCTCAAGTGGTTACTTTTCAATTAAATCCTACTTCCGTAACAGGTAGCACAAATATAAAATATATAGAATTAAATGTAACAGATTGTGGTAATGGAGAGTTAGCTTTTAGGCTTCAAGCTTTCAGTTCCAACATTGGTGAATATGTTGATTTAACAAATAGGGTGCATTGATGAAAAAATCTTTTACTATGATTGAGCTTATATTTGTAATTGTTGTTTTAGCTATTATTGCTGGTGGAACATTTGAATTTATTTTGCGAGTTTATCAAACTTACTCAAGAGCTAAAACTGTTGATTTATTGCAAACTGAAATAGATTTGGCACTCACTCAAATTGCAAATAGATTATCTTATAGGATAAAAGATAGTGTTATTTATGGAGGAAGTGAACAATATTTACACGATGATGTACAAGAAGACATTTTAGAATGGATAAGTTATGATAATGAGGGTTTAATGGGAATGTGGAACGGTTCAGCCGTCGTTCCAGCTTGGAGTGGATTTATAGACAGAACACTAGCAACTGATAATACAATTAAAAGTTTAGGAAGTAATTTAAACTTTGCAAACCAAATAGTTCAAAGCTTGTCTAATAATAGAGTTAGTTTGACAAATGATAGAGTAGCTTTAATTATTCCTAATAGTGATGGATTTATTAGATATGGTTGGTATGGAAGTGATGAAGGTAATAACTCTTTTATTGTACATTGTAGTGACGGTTCTTGTGCTGATGGTGAAGATGATTTTACCTATTCGTCAACTGACCCTGAATATGATGAAACTAAATTTTTAGATGTTGTAAATAATACAGAAACTGGAGGCACAGACAGATACTATTTAGCTTGGAGTGCTTATTCTTTGGTTAGAAATACAGCAAATAATGAATTGAGATTATATTATAATTACCAACCGTGGGCAGGTGATGATTACAATGATGGTAGTAATTCTCTTTTACTCGAAAATGTAAATCTATTTCAATTTTGGCAAGGTGGAAATGTGATTTGGATTAGAATTTGTATGGATAGTAATAATTCTGATACTCTAAGTTTAGAAAGTAGTTCAACTTATGGTTTTTGCAAAGAGAGGGCTATATATTGAAAAAAGGTTTTTCTCTAATAATGGCAATTATTGTTTTAGTTATTGTAGCCGTTATGTCGGCTTTGATATTTGGATTTTCTAGTCAAACTATTAAAACTACTTCAAATATTTATCTTAGAGAACAAGCTCAAATATTAGCATTAAGTTCAACTGAATATGCACTTTTAGCTTTAAGTGGACACGACCATTCGCAAAATTGTTTGCAACAAGTAAATATAGATGCAAATGGAACAGAATCTAATTTATGTTATGAAGTAAATATGAGTTTGAGTTATATTGTAGATAGTTCTTTGGCAAATGCTTGGAGGAATGCTATTCCCCCAACTTGTCCTGAATTTAAAATTTTAGGTGATAATTTACAATATGCCGACTCAAACTTAACTATCATAATTGATACTGTAGTTCATTGTGTAAATGCTGGAGAACACATCAGATTTCACAGACGAAGTATTCAAAAACCGTAAAAGTTAAAAATTTTTGTGATATAATGAAAACCTATTTAAAACTAAGGAGTTAAGATGAATATGAGTATAGTTGGAAGACACATTGAATTAACAGATGGTATTAAATCGCATATTGATGGGGCTATTGAGACATTAAAAAAATACAACTTAGATATTATTTCAATTAGGGCAATTGTTTCAGCTGAAGAGAAAAAAGGTAAAAAGGGTTTTGCAATTGAGTTTACTATTAATTTGCCACACAAAAATACAATTGTAATTAAACAAAAAGATAAAGATTTATATGCTGGAGTTGATTTGGCGATTGATAGAGCTCAAAAAGTTCTTAGAAGACATCACGACAGAATAACTGAACATAAAGTTACACCACTTGAAGAGTTAGCTGAACAAAAAATACAAGAGAATGAGATAGTTGAAGCTTATGGAAGTGATGATGAGATTGTACCGATTGAACTTGAGCTTTATAAACCAATGGAAGTTGAAGAAGCGATGCAAAGATTAAAAGATAGTGATAGACAATTTTATGTATTTAATGATATGGAAGATAAAATGAGAGTTATTTATAAAAGAAAAGATGGAAAGTATGGATTATATTAATCCAACCTTTTCAAATTTATATTTAAAAATAGCTTAAATTTATCGCTTTTTAAGTAAAATTTTCCTACAATCGACCCCTAAAAAACAATCAAAAAATTAAAGGTAACAAAGTGAAAAGAACTTATCAACCACACAATACTCCAAAAAAAAGAACACACGGTTTTAGAGCTAGAATGAAAACTAAAAATGGTAGAAGAGTAATCAATGCAAGACGAGCTAAAGGTAGAAAAAGATTAGCTGTTTAAAAATTTTCAATAGATTAAAAAGTCATAGAGAGTTTCAAAGAGTTTACAAAAATTCAAAAAAATGGTATGTAAACTCTCTAATCTCTTTTTATATGCCTTCAAAAGATAATTATGTAGGTTTCACGGCTTCAAAAAAAGTCGGTACCGCTGTTGAAAGAAATAAGGTAAGGCGAAGATTAAAAGCACTTTTTATTGAAAATTGTTCTATTTTTAAAAATGGAACTTATATTTTTGTAGCAAATCAAGGCAGTTCAGAAGTAGATTTTCAAGTTTTGAAAAAGGATTTTTTTTACTCTTTGAAAAAATTAAATGTTCTTAAAGATGAATGTTAAAGCAAACTTTTTTATTAAAAATGATATTATCCACACTTTAGAATTTCTTCTAAAGATAGAGTTTTGCGACTTTATCTATTACAAAAAATCAACAGATTTTACAAAAGGTTAATCTATGAATAACGATATGCAAAAGAGAATTTTACTCGCAACACTGATTTCAATCGTATTTTTTATAGCATATGATTATTTTTTACCAAAACAAGTTTCTAATACAATTCAAACACAAACAGTAGAAAATAATTTAACTGCAAAAAATGCTCCTCAAATTGAAATGGATACTAAAAAAGCTGATATTAATTTACCAATTTCAAGTGCGAAAATAATTTCAACAATTACTTCGACCCATTTTGATATGGAAATAGATTCGCTAGGTAGAATTCATCAAGTCTATTTAAAAGATAATAGATTTAAAAATGAAAATTCAGAATTTTTAAGCCTTTTTGATACAAATTCAAATAATCCAAGACCACTTGAAGTTAGATTTGTAGATAGAGATTTAAATAAAGAGGCATTTGAAGTTGATGTTATAGCTGATAAAGCTTTGATTAAAATTGAAGATAAACCAGTAAGTTTAACTTTAACTCAAAATCTTTCAACTACAACTTTAACTAAAACTTTGACAATTTATCCAAATGGTAAATATGATTTAAATGTGAAATTATCAAATGAAAAAAGATATTTCATTTCAACTGGTTTTAGACCAAATGTTTTAGCTGATATGATGACTTTTCACGGTGCATTATTATCTGAAGCTGATGGAACAGTTAGTATGATTAATGATAGCGATGGTGTTGCAAATGAAACACACAATGCTGTAAAAATAGCTGCTGCCGTTGATAGATACTACACTAGTGCATTATATAATTTAGATGAGGGTTTAAATGTAATTTTATTAACTGATGTTGAAAAAAATCCATTAATCTTTATAGATGGAAAAGCTAATTTTAACTTAAATGGTTATATTGGTGCAAAAGATTTTGATACATTAGATGCAATCAATCCGCAATTAACCAGCATTATAGAGTATGGATTTTTTACTTTTATTGCAAAACCAATATTTGTAGTTTTAAAATATTTATATGATAGTATCGGAAATTGGGGTTGGGCAATTATTTTACTTACATTTTTAGTAAGAGTAGTGCTATATCCTTTAACGTACAAAGGAATGGTTTCTATGCAAAAGTTAAAAGCATTAGCACCAAAAATAAAAGACCTTCAAGCAAAATATAAAGGCGACTCTCAAAAAATGAATATGCATATGATGGATTTATATAAAAAAGAAGGAGCTAATCCACTTGGTGGGTGTTTACCTCTAGTTTTACAAATTCCAATCTTCTTTGCAATTTATCGAGTTTTATTAAATGCGATTGAATTAAAGGGAGCTGAATGGTTGTTTTGGAGTGATTTATCACTGATGGACCCGTATTTTGTGCTTCCTATTTTACTTGGAATTAGTATGTTTGTTCATCAATTAATTACACCGACAACATTTACTGACCCATTACAAGAAAAAGTATTTAAGTTTTTACCAGTAATTTTCACATTCTTTTTTATAACTTTCCCTGCTGGACTTGTTTTATATTGGTTTGTGAATAATTTATTCTCAATCGCACAACAATACTATATTAATAAAATATTCGAGAGAAAAAAGGTAGCAAAATGATGAAAAAAATTGAAGCTCAAACTTTAGAAGAGGCTTATAGCCTTGCTTCAAAAGAGTTTAATTGCTCTATAACTGAACTTGAAGTTGAAGTTATTCAAAATGGTAGAAAGGGCATACTTGGTATAGGTAAAAAAAATGCAATAATTATAGTAAATAGTAAAAATGTATATGAACCTAAAAAGCCAACTTATAATAAAATTAAAACACCTGAAATTAGAGAAAAAAAAGAGTATCCAAAAGTAGAAAAAATAGAAAAAATTGATAAAGTAGAAGTAAAACAAAATTCAACACCAATAAGTCCAATAAATAACGAAATTAAAGAGACAAAAAAAAGTATAGCTCCTATGCCTGATATATTTGATAATTTTTATGGAGAGAAAAAGAATATTTATGAACTTTCAGCTGATATTGAAAAAGAGTTAGAGAAATTGTTTAGTTGTGGTTGTTTTGGA
>DZAZ01000080.1 GCA_022729755.1 Helicobacter cetorum
ATTTAAAGACAGACAAAGGAAACTACTCACGACAATTTAAAGTGATGAGATAAAACAGCATTATTTCAAATAAAGTAAATTTAGGTTGCTGTCTCATAAGTCCAAAATATTTCAAAATTGTCATTCCCGTGCAAACGGGAATCCACTAATAGAGAAGATTTTTGGATTCCCACTTTCGTGGGAATGACACCAAAACTGACTTTTGAGACAGCCACTTTATAACTTTTATCTAACGGGATGTATGATATGCTTAACTATTCCAAGTATTCTGAATGTATCTGATTCTATTACTTCTCTTGGTTTATAATCAGGATTTTCTGACACAAAAATTGTCTTATCTCCGTCAATTTTTAGTCGTTTAACAAATGTAGTATCATTCAATGTTACTACAATAATATCATTATTTTCGGGGGTTTTCGAGACATCAACAATTAAATTATCGCCGTTCAAAATATTAGCATTTATCATTGAATCGCCCGAAACTGAACAAAACAAAAAGTTCTCTGATGGTATTCCAAACAAATCCATAAAAGTTACTTTATTTGGATTTTCGTTCAGATTAGGAAAATTATTTGTTGCTCCAATAGTTAGCAAGTAGGTTGCAAGCTCTTCTTTATCCAAGAAATCAATTCTTCTTATATTTGTAACTTTTGTCTCGCCCATAATTCCTATCCAATTATTAATGATAATATTTGCATCTTGATTTGCAAATTCAAATATATTTTTATTACGTTTATTTATAACTTTGATAATTTGCTTGTGATTTTGCGTATCCACTGGCAATCCGATATGTTGCCAAATTTGATTTTGCAAAAGAATATGGTATAATTCATTATCTGTTAATTTCTCGAGTTTGGTCACAATGCTAAACAATAATTACTAAAAAATACTCTATTTTGACCAAATTAATTTAACAGCAGAAGAATGTCCACTCTTGCTGATTATTTTGCCAATATAAACTCCTTCGGGCAGATTAGATAAATCCAGATTATAAGAATGCAACCCTTCTTGTGTAATATCAAAAACCTTAGAAAACACTTCCTTGCCAATAAAATTATATAAAACAAAGCGAACTTCTTGATTAGCAAGCGAATTAAACTTAATATTTATTGTTTCTTGCGATGGATTAGGAAATATTGATAAATCATTATATTTACTAATTTTAGGCAATTCCGACTTTGAGTTTGTCTTGCAAGGTGATTGTTTAAACTCAAAGTAATAATTAACTTTACTAATTGGTGCTGTGATTTCGAACTCAGTACTGCCAATAAATATATGTTTATCCTCGGGATAACCATAAACTTTAAATTCATCGCGATACAATTCAATTTTGTATTTACCTGCTTGCAGTGCAGCAACATAATGGTACATATCAATATTGCACATACATTTGCACTTAACGGTGCTTGTGTCAGTTTGTGTAATTCTAATTGTTTTATCTTTGATTTCAATTTTATCGGAAAACTTGGCACAGCAATTAACTTCCACATTATCGTTACGGACAACAAGAATTTTGCCATCAAGATAAGCCTCGATGGACTCATCGGAATATACTAATTTAGGTAAAGTTAAAAGAAATAAGAAAATTAGTAGAGATATATGGGCATAAATTTTCATTTTATAAATTAATTAACATTATTATAGACGTAAAATTTGAAAAAAAGTTACATCTTTCTATTAAATACGAATACAATAAAAAATATTAAAGATTGCAATAAAATAATTATCGCACTTGTTGGTAAATCCACAATCACCGAAAGGACAATACCCACTATTCCTGTAACTATTCCTATTATTATAGACTTAACTGTCATTTCGAAGAATGTGCGAGAAATTAGCCTTGCTATTGTTGCTGGCAATACAATGAATGAGGATATTAGGACAATTCCGATAATTTTGATAGCAACTACAATTGCAATGGATATTGCTATGGATAAAATGTAATTGTCATTGCGGACAGGTATTCTATCAGCAATCGCCAAATCGTTATCAAAAGTAGTGTAAGCCCAGCGTGTCCAATAGCTAAAAAATGTGAAAACCGTAAAAATAACTAATAACATCGAAACAAAAATATCCTGTGAATCAACAGAAAGAATCGAACCAAATAAGTACGTAAAAGCATCAGTTGTATAAGTATCTTTTAAGGAAAGAAATACAATACCGAGGGCAAATGCAAACGAAAAAAATACACCAATTAAGGCATCATTGCTAAGTTCGCTTTTTTCTTTGAAATACGCTATCATTAGTGCAATTAGAATAGTAAAAGGAATTGCAATTAACAGCGGCTGTGTTTCGAGTAAAATGCCAAGTGCTACACCACCAAAAGCAGAATGAGCTAATCCATTACCCAGAAAACTCATTTTTCTTTGAACTATAAATACACCGTAATAACTTGCACTAAAACCAATTAAGATGATAACTAAAATTGCTTTTAGCACAAAACTACTAAATAATAAATCGATTAATGAACTTAAATCTGTCATTGTTTTTGCATTATGAATGATACATTATGTTTATCAGCAAAGTGCGAGAAAGTTAATTTTAAATGTTCGTCCGTAAAAGCATCGGCTTTGTCGCCATAGAATATTTGATGTCTGTTTAAAAACAAAATATGACTTGAATGGTGAAATGCAGATGTCCAATCGTGCGTAACCATCAGTACTGTAATAGTATTACTTTTTGTATAATCGCCAATAATTTTATTTAAATTTGTTTCGCATACGAAATCAACTCCCGTAGCAGGTTCGTCAAGCAATAGTATTTTTGGACTTCTCACTAAACTTCGTGCAAGATATACTTTTTGGAGTTGCCCTCCCGAAAGTTCAGAAAGTCTTTTATCTGCAAATTCCAATGAATTTAGCGATTCCATCATACTATATGCTTTTGATTTTGCTTCTTTATTAGATTTTATGCTCCAAGTATGATTAATTCCACTCAAAACCAATTCAATTGCCTTTGCAGGAAAGCTTTTGTCAAGTGTTTTAATTTGGGGAACATAGCCAATAATTGAGGGGTCAATTTTACTTATAGGTTTGCCATATATTTCAATTTTGCCTGAAAATTCTCTATTTAATCCAATCAAAGTTTTAAGAAAAGTTGATTTGCCTGAACCATTCGGTCCCAAAATTGATAAATAAATTCCTTCGGGAATCTCTAAATTAATATCAGATAAAGCAATTTGATTGCCATAACTAACACATAAGTCCTTTACTGATATTGCATTTACTTCCATCTACGCTAATCCTAATGTTGCACAATCTATTCTTTTTGCCCCTTTGTTCAGCAATTCAACTGCCATCGAATTGATAGTGGAGCCAGTTGTAAAGACGTCATCAACTATCAAAAACGTTTTATTTATGTAAAAAGATTTATCTTGTGGTAGTTGATAAATTCCTTGAACATTCGTAACTCTTTGTTTTGCATTCATTTTTGTTTGAGATTCAATATATTTTGCCCTAATAATCAAATCCTCTTTAACGGGACAAGTCAAAACTTTGCTTACACCTTTTGCAATAAAAGTAGATTGATTGTAGCCACGCTCTCGCTTTTTAGTTTTATGAATTGGAACGGGAATTATTGCATCATAAACTACGTCAGTTTCCAATTTAACTTTTTGGGCTAAAATCTCTCCAAACTCAACTCCAACTTTGTAAAGGTTGGAATATTTTAGATGATGAATTACATCTAAAAAATTAGTTTGATGCACACTAAATAATGAATACGCATAAGTAATAGCAACATTGTCTGCCTCAAAGCTCGCCAGCATTCTATTGATTATTGACTCGCTCGAACCAGCAACTTGTTGATTATAATAACACTTGTTGCAAAGATAGTTCATATTCTCAATTTGATTTTCCTTATCAATAACCGAATTACAAACCAAGCAATGCTTTGGTGCAAGGAAGCCAACAAAAGATTCAGCAATATTATTTAAAAATGCAATCAAAATATGTGAATTTGCAAAAAGAATAAATGTAAATTACAAAAATTACATATTATTTAGATACTCTACGTGCATACATTTATCTTGGACAAACACAAATCCATTATCCAAAGCCAACTTTTTGGCTTCTTCATTATAAATACCTTCTTGCAACCAAATTACTGCGATATCTCCTTTGGCATTCTTTCGCTCAATTGCTTCTTGGACAATTCCAACTGCTTCGTCCGATGGACGGAAAACATTCAAAATCTCAATTTTTTCCTCTACATCCATTATAGTTTTAGCAACTTTTTTGCCCAATATTTCAGGAGTTGCAGGATTGATTGGCAAAATATTATAGCCTTTCGAGGCAATAAATGCAGGCACTCTATAGGCAAATTTGCTTGTATTTGCACTTGCTCCGTAAACCGCAATATTGCGATAGTTTTGGAATATATCTTTAATAGTCATATTTTTCTGATATTTATTGTAAAAATAATATTAACGAAAAAGAGCAAATAGAATTATTTAATAATTACAAAATAAAAATTATGACTTTCCGTTTTTACTTTTCAGACAATAACAAGTTAAAAGTTTATTTAATGAGCTCACTTACAATTTTTGAGAAAGGTGATTATAAGCCAGTATCTGTTGCATTCAGAACACACGGAATAGCAGCATTAGAAGAAATTTCAAAGTTTCAGGAACATTTCGGTATATACGATACAGATACAACAATTAATTCAATAAGAGATGCTATTATTGCAAACTATTTGGGATATGATTTGTTGAATATGGATAAGCATGGGTTTGATGCTAAGAAAAGCAAATCAAATATTATCAATAAATGACATACATAGTATATAACAAATCTTGCTATTCCTTAGAAGATATTCGTAATGATGAAGTAGATGCTCTCATTACCGACCCACCTTATGGCATTTCTTTTCAGAATAATTATTGGGACAAAGACTTGCCAAAAAAAGAAATCTGGACTGATTCATTGAGAGTTCTCAAAGAAGGAAGTTTTGGATTAGTATTCTCCTCAATTAGATTAATGCATAGGCTAATGGTCGATTTAGAAGACTCTGGTTTTGTCATAAAAGATGTTCTATTTTGGGCTTATTTAAATGGAATGCCTAAAAGTAGAGATATTGCATTAGAGATTGACAAAGAACTCGGATTTGAGAGTAAAATTGTTGGTAAATATAACTATGTTCAAGGTTACAAAAAAAATGGTGCGGAAAATTATTATGCTGAAAATGAAAAATTCAAGAAAGAACCCGTTTCAGATATTGCAAAAAAATTCAAAGGTAGCGGTCTTGGACTCAAACCTGCTTATGAACCAATAATTATGGTTCAAAAGCCAATTATTGCAAGTAAAAATATAGCAAATAATATCATTAAAAATGGCACTGGCTCTTTGAATTATGAAGAAACACGAATTCCCTATCAAAACGGAGAAAGTAATGTTGGTCATAATCCTCACCCTCTTGGGAGAGTTCCTTCGAATATAATTAGAACTGAAAATTTTAATGATGGTTATGACAAATTCTTTTTAATTCCAAAAGTTAGACAAAATTCAGAGGAATATAATAATCATCCAACCAAAAAGCCAACAGATTTGATGGCTCATTTAGTAAAATTAATTACTTTTGAAGGACAAACCGTGCTTGACCCCTTTTCTGGTAGCGGCAGCACTGGAGTTGCTTGTATCCAAAATAAAAGGAATTACATTGGTTATGAACTTGAAAAGGAGTATTACGATATTTCTATAAGACGACTACAAGAAACTGAAAACTTGTCTTTTTCAAAATTATTCTAATTCGTTTTCTCGAGACTTCAGATTTTCCAATAAATCATATTAGGTCATTTCCCTCCCCACTGGCACATTAATTGTCCATTATGCTGCATAAGCCATAGTTGGAGAATATTATCACGTATGCAGTTTTTTTCAGCACGTACATTTAAACTACTGTTCAATATTATACTATTTGTATTCTTATTGATTATTTCGAATGGTTTTGCTTATGCCGAGCAAATTCCTGCGAATGCACTTCCAATTCCAAAATTGTCAATCAATGTGGATATGGCTAATCAAAACAATGATTTAGTGCTTACTTTGCAGATTCTGGCAATTATGACTGTGCTGACTTTGGCGCCATCAATTTTGGTGATGATGACAAGTTTCACTCGCATTATTATCGTATTCCACTTTCTAAAGCAAGCATTAGGAACTGCTACTCAACCACCCTCGCAAGTGATGACGGGGTTAGCATTATTCCTAACATTTTTTATTATGCAACCAGTTTTAGACGAAGCAAATCAGAAAGGAATTCAGCCCTATTTAAAAGAAAAAATCACACAAGAGCAAGCAGTGAATAATATTATTCAGCCTTTCAGAAATTTTATGTTAAAGCATACACGCGAGGAAGATTTGGGATTATTCATCAAATTGAGTGGAGCAAATAAGCCCCGAACTATTGATGATGTCTCCACAATGACAATCGTTCCTGCTTTTACAATTTCTGAATTGAAGATTGCATTTCAAATTGGATTTTTGCTTTTTATACCATTTTTGGTATTAGATATGATTATCGCAAGTACTTTGATGTCGCTGGGGATGTTCCTTTTGCCACCGCAATTGATTTCATTACCAATAAAAATACTATTATTTATTTTAGTTGATGGCTGGAACTTAGTAATAGGTTCATTAATGAACAGCATTTTAAAAACGGGTTAGAAAAATGACAGATGTACAAGTTATCGAAATTGTTAGAACAGCATTTTATTATACATTAATTATAGTTGGTCCAATTCTATTAGTTTCTTTGATAGTTGGATTAGTGATTTCAATTTTCCAAGCGGCAACTTCCATTTCCGAGCAAACATTAACTTTTGTTCCTAAGTTAATTGCAGTGTTTTTACTGATAATTCTAATGCTCCCATTTATCATTACACAAATGAAAGATTTCACAATTTCTATGATTAAAATGATAGAGAATGTAGGATAGAATGACCGATAGCACAACTACATATTTACTTCTGGGAAAATTCATCGTAGGAATACTGATATTTTTCCGCGTTAGTGGATTTCTATTTACCGCTCCAATGTTCGAAAACTCTGGAATTATTCCACACGTCAAAATTATGCTGGGCTTGATATTAAGTTTAATATTAACAACGGCTTTCTGGACAGAGCAACCAACAATTGAATTTCATCCCTTAAGTTTGGCTTTGCTTGGATTAAAAGAAATACTCGTAGGTGTTGCAATAGGCTTTTCGGCACAACTTGTTTTTTACGCAACTCGGTTTGCAGGTGGAGTAATTGACTTTGATATGGGTTATCATACCTCACTTATGTTTGATATAACCCAAACTTCCCCAACTCTTATTGGTCAAGTAAAGGAATTGATTGTTTTGATGTTGTTCTTGGTAATTAATGGGCATCATTTTTTAATAGAATCATTATTTATAAGTATGAAAGCAGTGCCGCTCACTACTTTTGCAGTAACCGAAAGCACAATAAGCATATTAGCGAGTTTTGCTACATCAATTTTTATCGTTGCTATTAAAATTGCTGCACCAGTTTTGCTGGCTTTATTTGTCACAAATCTGGCATTAGCATTATTGGCAAGGATAGCACCGCAAACTAATATATTTGCATTAAGTTTTCAGGTAAAAGTAACCGTAGGTTTGTTAGTACTTATAGCAACAATTCCGCTATTTGTTTATGTAGCAAAATATTCGTTGCAAAATTTTCAAGATTATACATTAAAAATATTAATGAGTTTAAACCCAGGTAGAGTGTAATGGCAGAGAATCCAGAAGGAATGGAGAAAACCGAACAGGCGACATCGAAACGATTAGACGAGTCGCGTGATAAAGGTCAGGTAGCAAAAAGTATGGACGTAACTACGTCCGTTATTATTCTGCTTGGTGGAATGAGTGTTTTTTACTTTGGTGCAAATATCTCTAATGAATTGATGGGATTCACCCGCACAACATTTATGAATTTGGGAAATATTCAAATTACAGAGCTTAGTTTTATCGAAATGTTCAATAAACTAATCTTGTTTATGGCAATGTTATTAGCACCAATTCTATTATTTGTCTTTGCTATTACCCTTTTCTCAGAGATAGCACAAGTTGGACTCAAGTTTGCATCAAAGAAATTTACCGAAGGTTTAAGGTTTAAGCAAATTATAAATCCATTTGGCAGTTTAAAGAAAATTTTCTTTTCGTCAAATTCAATTTTCGAATTAGTTAAAAGTATCTTTAAACTATTATTTATAGGACTTATTGCTTATGGAATTTTGCGAAGCAAGGATGAGCAAATTATTAGTTTGATGGAAAAACCCTTCATAGAAACTGCAACTTTTATTTTCGCTACATCATTTGAATTAATTTGGAAGTTAGGATTGGTTTATATTATAATTGCAGTCGCTGATTATTTCTATCAAAAGTGGAAATTTGCAGACGATATGAAAATGACCAAGCAAGAAGTAAAAGATGAAGCC
>DZAZ01000020.1 GCA_022729755.1 Helicobacter cetorum
TCATCTCCACAATAACCTTTAACTCCATTTCCAGCTACTATTTTGACCAATTTATACCAAATCTTCCTAAAGTTTAGGTATAATATTATGAAGTTTTAATTTTACAATAGTTCCTTTTCCTATTCCATCGCTGTGTATTGTTAAATCAGCATTTAGCAATTTTGCAAACTCTCTACTCAAATAAAGTCCTAAGCCAGTGCCTTTATAGTGTTTTTGAATATGGTTTTCTATCTGCACAAATTGTTTAAATAGATTACTTAAATCATCTTTTTTTATACCAATACCACTATCTTTGACTATAAATGTAAAACTCCCTTTTTCTATTTCAAACTCCAAAGAGATAGAACCTTTTGAAGTAAATTTTATAGCATTTGAGAGTAAATTTATTAGGATTTGTTTTAATAATTTTTTATCACTTATTATCTCTATATCGCTGTCAAAATTTATAATATATCTTAAATTTTTAGCTTCAACCATCTGTTTAGTTATTGTATAAATCTCTTGCATTAAAAAATTTACTCTGATTTTCTCTTTTTTAACCTCTATTTTTTGTGCTTCAACTTTTGCCATATCCAAAATATCATTTATCATATCAAGTAAATATTTAGCTGAAATTTCTATATTATTTGCAAATTTTGGCTCATCTATTTCGAGGGCTAAAACTTGCGAAAAACCAATAATTGCATTTAATGGAGTTCTAAGTTCGTGGCTCATATTTGCTAAAAAAGCAGATTTTGCTTTTGAAGATGCTTTTGTCTCTTCAATTAATTCAAACTTTTCAACTTGTAAATTTATCATTTTATTAACATATTCTAAAAACTCTTGATACTCTTTAGTATCTAAATCTATATTTTCACTAAATATTTTTATCTCATCTAATGCTATATTTTTACACTCATTTTTATCCTTTGCAAGAGTTATTTTATTAAAAATATCAATTAACTTTATAAATAGTTGCAATCTATGATAACTTTCTAACTCTAATGTTTTTAATGCTTTATGTGTAGAGCTTACCATCTCATTAAAAGCAGATGCTAATTTACCTATCTCATCATTTGAGCCAATAAAAACTCTTTTTGAATAATCTTTTGTATTAGCAATTTTTATTGCAGTGTCTGAAAGATATTTAATTGGTGAAATAATTTTTGAAGCAAAGTAGATTGATACAAAAGTAATTAAAATAACTCCACTAACAATTGCCAAAATAATTGCCCATAAAATCGAATAAAACTCTTTTAGTGCAAATTCTCTATCTATAGATACAAAAATTTTTAAATTCGGTAAAGATTTTAACTCTTTTGATTTTGTAATTCTTTTAAATTTATCATCTTTTTTGAAAATATATCTATCTAATTTTTTATCATATAAATATGCAATTTTTTCTTCTCTTGTTTTTAAATATTTTTTGATATTTTCAATCTCATAATTTAAGTAAAACTCGCCTATTTTTCTACTATTAAACGATGAATTTATATCAATTTTAAATTTAGTATCATAGAGTTTTAACTCTTTGCCTATTGATAAAATATCTGAAGATGCCACTATTTTGCCTTTTAAATCAGTTACAAAATAATCACCTATTAAATTAATATCTCTTTTTTTACTCACAAGTGCATTTGAAATTCTCTTATCAATATCGCTACTTATAATATCATCCATATTATCAAGTTTTGATATAAATAGAAAATCCTTATATATCTCATCAACTTTATTATCAATTCTATCTATTATCAGTTCTAAATCAAAATTTAAATTTTTTTCAACTTCATATACAATTTGCTCCTCTGTTTTATAAATTATATAAGAGATTAAAATCAGATATGGAATAAGACTTGTTAAAATAAATAGCAATATTGTTTTTAATTTAAAACTCATAAATTATCAAGTCCCCTAATATAATCATTTAAATATAACCCTATGCTTCAATTTGCACTTACTTTCGGACTCCTATTTTATCAAGCACATTCTTCGTAATTTTGCCATTCATTTGCTCGACCATTCCGTTGGTTTTTGGGATGTAAATATAATATGATTGTTCAACAAAATGCAGCAAGTTCGTAAGAGAGTGCCACAGCAACTGAAGAGTTAAATGCACAAATTCAAACGATGTGTAAAGTTAAAGAGAGATTAAACTAATTTCTCTTTTAAAAGTTCATTTACTTTTTGTGGATTGGCTTTGCCTTTACTCTCTTTCATAACTGCACCTACAAAAAAGCCAAATAATTTATCTTTTCCACTTTTATATTCAACTACTTTATCGCTATTTTGAGCTATCACACTCTCAATTATGCTTATAATTGCACCATCATCACTAACTTGCATAAGTCCTAATTTCTCAATTGCACTATCAACTTCCACATCATTTTCAATCAAATAATCAAGCACATCTTTTGCCGCTTTTCCACTAATTGTATTATCTTCAATTCGCTTAACTAAAAAAGCTAATTTTTTAGCATTAATTGGTGAATTTTCTATATTAACTCCACCTTTAAGTCTTCCTAAAAGCTCAACCGTTAGCCACGTCACACCATTTTTTGGGTTGACTTCTTCACTCATCATCTCTTCAAAATATTTAGCAAGTTCAAGTGTACTTGTAATAACTCCAGCATCATACTCACTAATATTAAACTCTTTAATATATCTCGTTTTTTTATCATCAGGCATTTCAGGAATGTGTTTTGCACTCTCAAGTAAATCTAGTGGAATATAAACAGGCAATAAATCTGGGTCAGGAAAATATCGATAATCAGCCGATTCTTCTTTGCCTCTCATACTTCTTGTGACACCTTTGCTTGTATCAAAAAGCCTTGTTTCCTGCACAACTTCATCTTTATAAGTCCCATCTTCCCAAGCATTTATTTGTCTATTTACTTCAAATTCAATCGCTTTTTGAATAAATTTAAAACTATTTAAATTTTTAATTTCAACTCTAGTGTAAAGTTTTTCATCACCTTTTGGACGAATTGAAACATTCGCATCACATCTAAAACTTCCCTCTTGCATATTAGCATCGCTAATTTCAAGATACCTTACGATTGAGTGAAGTTTTTTAAGATAAAGTATAGCTTCATCTGAACTTCTCATATCAGGTTCACTTACAATCTCAAGAAGTGGTGTACAAGCTCTATTTAAATCCACTTTTGAAATTTCGCCATCGTGAATATTTTTTCCAGCATCCTCTTCAAGATGAGCTCTTGTAATGCCTACTCGTTTATGAGTTCCATCTTCAAAATCAAGTATCAAATGACCACCCTCAACAATTGGCACTTCAAATTGACTTATTTGATATCCTTTTGGTAAATCTGGATAAAAATAGTTTTTTCTAGCAAAAATTGAGTTTTGATTAACTCTCGCTTCAACTGCACTTGCAAACATAACTGATTTTTTAACTACTTCTTTATTTAATACTGGTAATGCCCCTGGAAGTGCCAAACAAACAGGACACACATTTGTATTAACTTCGTGTCCAAAGCTTGTAGCACATCTGCAAAATATTTTAGTTTTAGTGTTTAATTGTACATGAACTTCTAAGCCAATTACGGTTTCAAACATTTATTAAATCCTTTTTTTTAAGTCCATTTTATCATAAATTTGTTTTATTTTAAAAAATGCTGGGCATCTTTAATATAATAAATCGTTGCAAAATCTAAAAAAAACTCTTTAATTTGTGATACATCTATAATTTTATCTTTTTCGCCTAAATAAAGCTCTAATTTTATATTTTTATTTTTTAATTCTAGTAATTTTTCCATTTTCCACTCATAATTTAATAATTCCTCTAACTCTTCAAAAGTACCTATTTTTAGGTATTTATCTAAATTAATATTGCTAGAATAAGTTGCATTTTTTAAAAAATCTTGAATGTAATTTTGAGAATTTTTTTTAAAATTAATCAATTGAACTCTTTTAAATTTTAAATCATAATTTTGAAAAAAAGCAGGTGAAATTAAAATCAATTTATCAACTCTCTTATTTACACTCAAAACATACTCAAAAGCTTTGATTGCTCCATAGCTAAAACCAACTACATTAAAATCACTTTTGCTTATAAAATCACTAAAAAGCTCACCTTCATTTTGCAGACAAAAACCACTAAAGTACTTCATTCAATTTATCTTTTAATATCTTTATAAATTCTTCAAAATTAGCTAAATTTAAATTTGCCTCTCTTTGTTTTTTTCCCCACATAGGTTCTGGAAAAAATGAATCTTGCTCAAATCTTGCCATTATGTGAAAGTGCAAATGTGGTACATAATTTCCAAATGAAGCGATATTAATTTTTGTTGGTTTATAATAGCTTAGCATCTTTTTTTCGATTATATCAAGTGCTTTTAATATCGCATTTTTACTCTCAAAATCGCACTCGCTAAACTCTTTGTAATGTTTATTCGTGAAAATTTTTAGCCACGGAATTTCACTATTTTCTATTTGAATATTTATGAATTGATTTTCAAATATTTTCATATTTATCTCTTTATCGCAAAAATTGCAAACATAGAAACAATAGGAACTATAAAAAGTCCAAATAAATAAGAATAAATATCAAAATACTCTTTTTGAACTAATGCCAAAAATCCACCAACTAAAACCACATATCCAATAACCCTATAAATCGATAAAAATGAGCCTGAATATTTCAAATTTTTAAACATATCTAGTGTTTTGACTTTTGGTGGCTTTTGCTCTTTTTCATCATCATATAAATCAAATTTATCTTCGATTTTATCAATATCATCTCTGTCGTTAGTTTCATTAGCTTCATAAGTTTCAACTCTAGCTTTTATGCTATTTTGATAGCTAAAAAATGAACCTAAAACTATTATGAGTGAGCTAAAAAAGGCAACTTGAGTATTTATAAACCATAAATTATTACCTTGTAAAATGCTAAATAACACAACTCCAACATCAACTGCTAAATAAATTAAAACTATTCTCAAAATCATTTTTTTGCCAACTCTTCAAACTCTTTTATTTGCTTTTTATAAGCTTTATATACATTTAAAATTGCTGCTGAAACTCCCCAAAAAATTCCAACCCACAAAAGCCAATCAATTTCAAGCCATTTTTTGAGTAAAATACCAACTCCAACACCCATTAAAACAGCAACTACAATAGAAATTCCAAGAGAAATACTATCTATGTGTTCAATTGTTTTTTTATATTTTGGTTCAGCCACGGAATTTCCTTTAACACTCTTTGTATGTTTTAATTAAAATTAATTCAATGATTTTTTCAATAGGAAGTTGATATTTAACTCCACTTATTAAATTTTTTCTATAACATTCATAAGCATTTTCCTCTAATTTTGTAATTTTTGGTACAAATTTTATAATTGCATTATGTATATTATTTGTAGTATAAAATTCATTTTTATCTTCTAATTTTAATTTTTCAGCTTCAGTAGAAATTAATTTAATAAGTTTTAAAAAATCATTCATCTTTTAACCACTTCATCATCTCATCGATATCTATATCATCAAATATAGGATTTTGCAACTTAGCTTCATTAAAATATTTACTATTTTCATCTTCTTTATACGGCATTGCTTCACCTTTTAATTCACACAATAAAAGTTGAGCTACTTTTATATAAGGTGGAATTTTTATTTTATATGGTGAATGATTATGAATAATTATTGGTAAATGTCCTTCATAACTTGGATTTGCATACATAGAATTAGGAAGTGTTAAGCCAATTCTAGCAAAAGAGCTTCTAGGTAAAATTATTCCACACATATTAGATGGTATTTTTATTTTTTCAACAGTAGAGGCATATATAAAACTATTTGGTAATAATTCAAAACCTTTTGCTAATTCTAACTCTTCGTAAATATCCTTTGGTTTATTAGTTTCAAATAGATTTATTGAAGCACTTTTAGGGATTTTAATGATATTATCAATACTTAAATCTATACTAGAACCCTTAATATCACTATCATTTAATCCATCGATAATTTTGTGTGCTATTTTCTTTAATTCACTTGTAGCTAGTATCATTTTTAAACCTTTTTTTCATAAATTAATTCATAGCTTTCAAAATTTCACTCACAACCTCTTTAGGATTATTTGCTTGATAAATTGGTCTTCCAACAACTATAAAATCAACTAATTCTCTTTTTGCATCTTCAATATTAGCTACTCTTTTTTGGTCATCACTTACTTGCTCAAAAGGTCTAATTGCTGGAGTTAGAGTTAAAAAATCTTGTGAAGTTACCTCTTTTATAGCTTTGCTTTCATAAACTGAACAAACAACTCCATCTAGTGAATTTTGATAGCTAAGTTTGGCTAACTCTTTGGCTTTTTCTTCTAAGTTAGAGTTATAAATCTTTTTAAAACTTTCATTATCAAAACTTGTTAAAACCGTCACGGCAAATACAAGTGGTCGATTTTCAAACTTTTTTAATTCTTGCATTATCATTTGCATAGCTTCAGCTCCAGCACTTGCGTGGATATTAAACATATCAATATTTAATTTTGCAATTTCAAGACTTGCTTTGGTCATAGTATTTGGAATATCATAAAGTTTTAAATCTAAAAATATTTTAAAATTATTATTAATTGATTTTATAGTTTTAATAAACTCTTTCCCATCTCTAATATAACTTCTAAGTCCAACTTTAAGCCAAATATCATCAAAGCTTTTTAATTCATTTACTAATTTGATGTTTTCATCTTGAGACTCTAAATCCAATGCTACACAAAGCTTCATACTTTTGCCTCAACTTTATCTAAAACCCCATTTATAAATCGTGGCGAATTTTCACTTCCAAATCTCTTTGTAATTTCTATCGCTTCGTTTATAACTATTGCTTTGTCGACTTTTGTAAACATTAATTCATAAGTTCCAAGCCGTAAAATAGACTTTTCAATTACTCCAATTCTATCAAAATCCCAATTATTTAATTTTGTTTGAATCTCTTCATCAACTGCTTTTAAATTATTCACAACTCCTAAAAATAACTCTTTTGCAAAATCTTTTTGATTATGTCTAATTTTCTCATCTTCTAATATTTCATCTATAAATTTTTCTATTTTATCGTTGCCAATTTCATAAGCATATAAAAATCCAATCACACTCTCTCTTACTTGATGTCTTGTAGCCAAATTTTTCCTTTTTTTAAATTTTTATTGAGGGATTCTCTGTTTTGGGAGTGTCAATAAAATTGCACTTAAAACTAACTCATTTTTTTCAGCAATTGATTCTTGAGAATTAATCAATGCTCGATATTTTTTCTTATCATCGTGAAGTATTTCTTCTGATAACTTCTTTTTATCTCTAAAAGTTTTTAGTTGGTCTCTTGCAACTGCTAATCTATCAGTTATTTCATTTTTTTCTTTGAATATTGCTTCTTCTTCTTTCATCATATTTTTTATATCCACTGAAATATCTTTAGTATTAGTATTAACATTTGCTGAATTTGTTTTAGCATCTGCTAACTTTGCTTGTGCTTTTGCTATTTCTCTTGAGAGTGATTCATTTTTAGCGATAAGTTCTTCCCATCTTTTTTCTAATGTTTCTCTTTCTGTGTTATATTTATCAACCTCTAAGCCAAATTCGTGGACTTCTATTTCAAGTCTTTTAATATCTTTTTTCTTTCGCTCGATTGCTTCTTTATCTTTTTTATGCTGAATTATAACTGGAAGTACATTTGAATTATTCCATTTTGAGCCATTTTTATCATACATCACAGGTTTTAAATATTTTTTTGTATCTCGCTCATCAACCTCAACATCACCATCATAATAAGCGATAAATTTAAGTGCATTTTCATCTTTATTTATCAAAAGTTCTATTAAATATTCTGATATTAATTTCATAATACTAGGCATATGATTTTTTAACATATAAGCGATATAAAGCTCGATTGTAGCATCATCTTCATCTTCAAAGTTGTGTTTTATCACATAAATTAGCCATTTATGGATTAATTGTTGATAATGCTCCATAAAATAGACATTGTTTATTTTTCTAAAATCTAAATCTCCATTCATAAGTTCGCCAACTATATAATCAATCGATTTATTGATAGCTTCAGGTGTAAAAACTGTTTTAAATTGTTGAATTTTTTGAGTTGGAGTTAATTGTGGTTTTGGTGGAATAAACTTTTTTACAACTATTTTAGAGTTTGTAACCATTACAACATCTTTAGGATTTAATTTTAATCCTCTTCTTGAAGCGATTTTTATCATATTTTTTCTTTTTTCATCGTCCTCAATGTCGGCTACGAGTGCATTAATTTCATTAAAAACCCCACTATCAATACTTATAGTAGCTTGTTTCATGACAGAAGGATGGTGGTTGTGAAAGCTTGTGAATTTATCAAGCAAAGCTTTCATTAAATCAGCAGGAGACATAAAAATTCCTTTACTCTAAAAAATTTAAATTATTATACTAAAATTCTTAACTATTACAAACAATTGTAATATCATCGTTATTTAAACAAAAGTTAATCTCAAAAGAAACCCCATCGTTTTTATTTTCAACTATTATTTCTCCTTTCATATTTTTTTCAATTATCATTTTTGACATATAAAGTCCAATTCCTGTTCCCTCGCCTTGAGCTTTTGTTGTGAAATATGGTTCAAAAATTCTAATTATTACTTTTTCATCAATTCCACCACCATTATCCACTATTTTAATTACACCTTTATTATTTATTTTATAAATTTCAATGCTAATTTCTCCTTCAAACTCTGCAATTTCTAACTTTTTTCTTTTGCCAATAATTGCATCTTTTGAATTTGAAATTAAATTTAAAATAACTTGTTGAAATTCCCCTAAATACCCATCTATTTGAAAATTATCTTTTACTTTTAAATTAATATTTATTGAATTATTTTTAAGTTGGGCATTTATAATTGAGAGTGCATTTTTTGTTGGAATATCTGCATAAAATAAACCTTTTTCTTTATTTGGTTTAAAAAAGTTTCTAAAATCATCTATTGTTTTGGACATAAATTCAATTTGATTCATACCTTTATTAACCATATTAGTTAAATCTTCGCCTTTTATGACTTCTCCATCTTCATACATAAATTCAATCTCTTGAATAATTAAACCAAGTGCATTTAATGGTTGTCGCCATTGGTGAGCGATTGCTCCTATCATTTCACCCATTAGTGCCATTTTGCTTTGTTGAATTAAAAGTTCATCTTTTTGTTTTTGTTTTTTTATCTCTTCATTCACTCTACTTTCAAGATATTTTTTATAATTCTCAAGTTCAGTTATATCGTTTAAAACAATAATACTTCTATTTAATTCATCAGAACTCATTAAATTTGCTCGAATTGAAAAGATATAATTTTTGTTATTTTTAATTATTAAAGCTTTATGAGTTTTTTCTGGATATTTATAAATATAACTTAACCAATTCATATTATCTTTATTTTCATATATATATTCATCATCATCTTCAATCTTTTCAAAACATTCACAAACACAAGTATGATATTTTTTAAATTCATCTATAGTTTCAAATTCAAAAAAGTCTAAAAATGATTTATTTGCTTTATCAAGTCTTTCTCCAGCAATTGAAACAATTACTATATTATCGATTGTATTTAAGATTGTATTTAAATAGCTTTGATTGTATTTTAACTCTTTTTCATACTCTTTTCGTTCGTTAATCTCTTTTGTAAATAGAGTTAGTGGATTTTTTAATCCATAATAGACTAAAGCTTCATACATAAAATAAAATGAGATAATCTTTAAAATATGACCAATAAAGTTTGATGTGCTATAAACACTAATATAAAGAGTAAATGCAAGTTCAGAAACGAGAGTAATTAAAATTCCATATTGAATAAGTTTTAATACATTTGGCTCAAAAAACTCTTGTCTGCGATTTAACATAATAATTGAAATTAATAAAATAGTAGAAATGATATATTCTGAAACGATTTTAAAAGTTGTTAAACCAACTCCCTCAACATAACAAGTTGGAAATACATTAAAAGTAAAAATTAAAAGTATAAAAGTAGTTGTACTAATAAAATAAAAGATAAAAATTTTATAAGGATTTACTTGTATATTGATAAAAAATAGAGCAAACAACATTGTAAAAGCTTCAGTATATCTAGCTGCAATCCAAAGTTCGGTTGCTAAATTTGTACCACCGTGTTCAAAAATATTCATACCTTTATAAGCTATTGTATGAATTGTATCAAGCAAAGCTATAAAGAAAAAACCAATTGAGATAAATAAAATATAACCGTTATTTAACTCTTTTCTAAGTCTCCAACCAAAAGTAAAAATTGCAAAAGCTATTACAACACTAAAAATTTCTGCAAATGTATGAAAAACTAAATAGTTATTACTTGCAACTAAAATAGTTATTACTATTAAACTTATCACCATCAATACATTTGGCATTTAGTTCCCTTAAATTATATTGTTTATATAATAGCAAATTCTATTTAAAAAACTATAGAAAATACAATAAAGTTTAAAGAATGGAGTTTGATTTTGAAACTATTTAAAGTAATGTTTTTTTTATTTACTTTTTTATATGCCCAAGATTTAGATTTTTCAATATTTAAAAATGGCGATAAAGTTGGAAATACAATTTTAATAATAGGAGGAATTCAAGGAGATGAGCCTAGTGGATTTAATTCAGCAAATTTATTAGCTACAAAATATACTATAAAAAAAGGTAATGTTTGGGTAGTTCCAAATTTAAATGTAGAGAGTATTATGGCTAATTCTCGTGGAATTTATGGCGATATGAATAGAAAATTTTTATATATAGAAAATTTTGACCCTGAATATAAAATAATTAGTAGAATAAAATCAATTGTTTTAGATAAAGATGTAGATGCAATACTTCATCTTCACGATGGAAGTGGTTTTTATAGAGATAAATTTATAGATGATTTAAATAATCCTACTAAATGGGGACAATGTTGTATTATTGACCAAAAAAATTTGGAAAAAGTCAAATTTGGAAATTTAGAAGAGTTGAGCTTAAGTGTGATTGATAAAGTTAATTCTAAACTTATTAATGAAAAACATAAATATCATCTCAAAAATACTCATACAATTGATGGTGATAAAGAGATGGAAAAAGCCCTAACTTACTTTGCAATCAAAAATAATAAACCAGCCTTTGCAATTGAAGCAAGTAAAGAGTTGCCACTTAATTTAAGAATTTATTATCATCTTAGTGCAATTGAAGAGTATTTAAAGCTTTTTGGAGTTGAATTTGAGCGAAACTTTAATTTAAATCCAAAAACAATAGAAGAGATTTTACATAAAAATATATTTTTAAATATTTTTGATACAAAAATTGTATTAGATTTATCAAATATAAAGCCATATATTAACTATTTACCACTAAAAAATGATAAAAAATTGGAATTTAAATCAAATAGTGCCTTAGTAAATATAAGTAATGGAGGTGACCATTATAAGGTCTATATTGGCAATAAATTAGTTAGCAAAATTTATCCAGAGTATTTTAGTTATGATAATTCGATTGAAGATATGGAAGTTGAAATTGATGGTAAAATTCAAGTAGTAAAATTTGGCACAATTATAAAAGCAAAAAGTTTTTTAGTTAAACCAAAAGATGGATATAGAGTTAATTTAATCGGCTTTACAAAAGAAAAAATTGAAAATGAAAGTAACATAAAAGTTGTTAAAAGCGATTTTTTATCTAAATTTTCAATTGATACAAATCAAAATATTTATAGAGTTGAGGTTTATAAAAATGATAAATTTAGTGGAATGTTTTTAGTGGACTTTAGTAATGATTGAAATTATTGCTAATTTAAATGAGTTAAATAAAGTTGTCGAAGTTATGAGAAATAAAAAAATAATTTTATTAAAAGGGGATTTAGCAAGTGGCAAAACAACATTAGTTAAAGAGTTTGTAAAATCTTTAGGAATTAGTGAAACTGTGACTTCTCCAACTTTTTCAATACAACAAATTTATGATAATAGAGTATATCACTATGATATTTATAATAAAAAGTTACAAAACTTTTTAGAATTAGGACTTTTTGAAGAGCTTGAAAAAGATGGCTTTCATTTGATTGAATGGGCAGATGAGGATTTTGAGAAAATTTTAAGCGAATATGGATTTAATTATTTGAAAATTGAGATAAAAAAAGTTGAAAATAAGCGAAGGTATGAGATTGGAGAGTATATTGCAAATTGATAAAACAAAAACAGATTTATATATAAATTATTTACTTGAGTGGAATAAAATTCATAAATTGACAAATTATAACAATAAGCAAGATATTGAAGAGAATATTTATGATAGTATTTATCCACTTAAGTTTTTACCTGAATTTAAAAGTGTGTTAGATGTTGGAAGTGGTGCAGGTTTTCCAGCACTTTTTTTAGCAATTTTGATGCCAAAAGTAAAATTTGTATTGGTTGAGCCACTTATAAAAAAGTATAGTTTTTTAAACTTTATTAAAGTTGCACTTGAACTTGACAATGTAGAAATTAAAAAAGCTAGAGTTGAAGAGTTGGAAGCTAAAAAGTTTGATTTAATCACTTCAAGGGCTGTGGCTGATACAAAAGTTTTAATCAATTTAGTAAAAAAATTTATTGGCGAAAATACAACTTTACTCTTTTATAAAGGTGCTTTGGCTGATAATGAGATTGATTTGAAAGCCCAAAAAATAAAGCGAGATAAGAGAGTTTATTTAATAATAAAGGGAAAAGATGTTTTTTAAAATTTTAATATTAATTATAGTTATATTTGGAATTTATTATATTATCTCAAATAGAAATAAAAATAAAAAGAAGCAACATAGTAAAGATACACATAAAATAAGTGGTGAAACAATGGTTGAGTGTTCTAAGTGCAGTGTATTTGTAAGTGCTAATGAAGCTATTATTAAAGATGGAAAATATTTTTGTTCAAAAGAGTGTGCAAATGTTGGTGCTTAATCATAAAGATTTAAAAAGTGAAATTTTTAGTAAAATAAATTCAATACAAGAGATAAAATTCACTCAAAGTAATTCTACTTTGATTTTTGATTTTAATATTGAAATTTGTAACTATTGCAATCAAAATTCACTTGAATTTGGAGTTAGAATAAAAAGAGTAAAAGAGGTGATTTTTAGTGCAAATTTAAATGCAAAATATATTTTTATAAACGATGAAGAGTTAATACTTAAAGCCCAAAAAATTGCAGATGATTATATGTATGATAGTAAAATCATACTAGAGATAAAAAGCGAAGAAGAATTAGAATGGAGTGCAATAAATGCTATTGATGGGGTTTACTTTGTTTGAAACTCTATCAATAAATTATTAAGTTCAGTTGCTAGTATAAAAGTTTCTTTAGAAGTAGTAACAATTTCTTGAGTATTATTTCTATTTTCATTAGATAAATTTTTAATAATATCAATATCATTTACGATTAATTTTATATCTTTTGAAATATCTTTAATATCATCTACTTGTGAATTGACAACATCTACACCCATACTCATTACTTTTGTAGCTTTTACAATACTCTCTTCAGTTATACTTGAATTTTGCGATAAAATCTTAACATTTTCAACATTTAAGTTAATTCCTTCACTAACATCTATAATAGATTGAACTACTACATTGATAGTTGAATTAATTTCAGCTAAAGATTTTTGAGTTCGTTCGGCTAATTTTCTAACTTCATCAGCTACAACGGCAAAACCTCTCCCGTGTTCTCCAGCACGTGCTGCTTCAATTGCTGCATTTAGGGCTAGTAAATTTGTTTGGTCAGCTATATCATTAATTACAGTTAAAACATTTCTAATTTGTTCAGCTTCTCCAGTTAATTGCTGAAGTTTATTCGCTAATTCAAGCTCTTTAGATAAATTATTTTCAACTTCTACTCTAAATTCAGAAATATTATCTCTTGCTTTATTTAAGTTTAAATTAGCCTCTTCAATATTACTTTTTGTATTTTCAAATTTATTTAAATTTTCATTTAACAAAGTTTCTATCACTTGAGCCTCTTTTGCAATTTTATTGATACTAAAAATTATTTTTTCAATTGTAGTATTAATTTTTAAAGCCTCTTGTGTTATTAAATCAGCGTGTTTAGTATTTTGTTTTGAAGAATCTTTTGTGCTATCTATTGCTTTTGCAATTGAATTTATCAACTCTTTTAAAGATATAATAAGCATTGCAATTTCATCTTTTCCAACACACCCTTTTTCACACTTCATAATTTGGGTTAAGTCTTTATTTTTTGAAATTTTTGCAAAAACTTCTGTTACTTTTTTTAATCTTGAATTAAGTGAATATACAAGTAAATATCCAACTATCAACATCAATAAAATTGAAATTATGGTTATAATGAAACTTAATGCAATTGAATTAGATATTTTTTCATCAAAAACTTCTATTTTTTCTCTTAAATTTTTATATGAAAAATTTGATAATGTATCAATTTCTTTTGAAATTACATCTACAACTGAATTAAAACCAACAACTGCATCGATTAAATCATCTCTAAAACTTTCATCATCTTTATTTTCCATTACTTCAAAAACTGAATTACTCATTAAAATTACGGATTTTAATCTTACGAATAAATTTTGAGAAATTTTATTTAAATTATCATCATTAAATAAACTCGCCAAAGTAGCTAAATCATTAAATTTAATTCCTAAATCTTTATCAATTTTATTAATATTATTTTTTATAATTTTAACATCGACCTCATCAGGCATAGCACCAATTTTTAGCATATGTTTTTCTATATTATTTACTAACTCTTTAATTTCACTTGATAAAATCATTAAGTGTATTTGATTTTCATCTAACTCTTTAAAAGTAATTTTAGAATTTAAAGAGGAGCTATAATTAATTCCCCCTATAACTCCAAGTGCTATTAAACTAATAATAACTAAACCTAAAACTTTAACTTTTATCGTAGAAGTATTCACAAAAATCCTTTAAAAATAAGCATTTATCATAAAATAAATATTTTCTTGAGTTGCTTCTTTTTTAGCTGGTTCACCAAAGTGCCAACCACTTCCAGTATAATCTTCTTGAATTTTAAGATAGCCAAGTCTACTTGTAATATATCTATTCCACGGTTGATTATAATAAAATTCCATAGCATCGCCTCTGATAGCTAACTTATTAAACACATCTTCACTTCCTTGTGTCCCACTAAACCAATATTTACTACCTTTATTATATTCAGCTCCAAATTGGGCTTTGTTTAAAATTGGCATTGTATATCTAAAACCTGCATAAAAAGCGTGACCATCATCATTTATCATTGTTCCTCTTGCGTAAGAAGCATTAGTAAAAGCTGTTTTAGTATCAAGAGCATCTGTTTTACCAGCATTATTTACACTTGTATAGTTAATTGTATTTCCATTTGGATTTGGATTACTCATTGCACCGTGAACAAATAAATCAAGTCCTGTATTTGCAATTTTTCTAAATTCAGCTCCAGCTGCATAATTTGTAATATCTCCCATTGGTTGTGCATGGTCTAATTTTACAGCTGCACTAGAACTTCCTAAATATGGAGTTGCTTTTAAATCACCCAACTTATTTACACCTATGTAGATAGTATTATCACCAAGTGGTGCAATTTTGGTCTCTATAAATGCACCTAAAATATCAGCATTTTGAATAGTTTCACGATTGCATTGATAGTAATATTGATCAGCATCCAATGTATAACTTTTTCCAAAAACTCCTCTAATCCAAGTATCTTGTAGTAATTTTGATAAATTAGCCGTCATTATAGCCCCATAACTCGCCATATCAAATATTAAACTAGGAAAAACTGACTTTCTAGGAGTTCCTTCTATTAAGTTTGAGCTAAGTCCACCAGTTGTTGGTAAAATACCAGCACTAAAAATAAAAGGAATTGCACCAGTTTTATTAAATGTATAGTCAAAATAAGCTTTGTCAATATCAAAAGATGTAAAAGCATTAGAACTTGCGGCACTTATTCCTCTACTTAAAATACAAATTCTCTCGTCATTTTGGCTACTTCTAGCAATACTTATTCTTCCTGTGAATTTAGTATCATCTGTAATATCAGTTTCCATATTTAATCGCAATCTTGCAAAATAGTGAGCTTTCCAATTTTTATCAAATCCGCCTTTGTCTCTATCAACTTCACTTTCACCGTTTTGTTCAATGTCAGTTACTATATTTGACATTTTATATTTAAAATCATCCATTCTAACCCTAAGTTCAGGCGAAAATTTGATTTTATCACTTAAAGTTTTTGTTTCAACTCTATCAAGAATTGAGCTAATATCCTCTATCTCTTCAGCTTCATTGCTACTAATTTCTTCTAAATTTTTGATTTTTTCTTCTAAACTTTCTATTTTTTTAAGCAATTCATCATTTGAAACAGCAAACATAGAATTTGCTAAAATTAAAGATAAAGTTAATGAAATTCCTACTTTTTTTAACATTTTTTACTCCTTTTTATTTTATAAACCAGGAACTGTTGGACTATCTGAATCAGCTGCATGAGATTTTAAATACTCTAAAAGATTTTTTTTATCATCCTCGCTTAATTTATCAATTTCCATCTTTTGCATTTTTTTTACATCTCCAAATATTCTATCCCACTGTTTTTGCGCTTTAGAAGCTGGATTTAGCTTCAACTCTTTTGAAATATCCTCTCCACTCTTTGCAATTGCAAGGGATATAAATATAAAGAAGACAAATAAAACTCTCTTCATAAAAAAACCTCCAAGTTATAAATTAAATTAATATAATGTAATGTAACTATTTTTTAATAAAAAACTTATTAATTCTCCAAACATTATAAAAGTGTATTTTATGCTATTTTTCAGCGAATATTTATTATTATTTAGCTTTTAAAAAAATTTTTTCAAATTGGATGGTTAAATGAATAAAAAATATGTTTTAATGGGATTTATGGCTACTTTATTTGTAACTTGGTTTTTTTCAAGTAGAGCTATCGCACAAGAACAAAATGAGACAACTTCAAGGCTTGAAATATTAACAAAATTTACAAAAATCATAGGAACTGTTGAAAAAAATTATGTAGATGATATAACTATTAATGAAATAATAAATAAATCAATTGATGGACTTTTGAGTAATCTTGATGCACATTCATCTTTTTTAGATAACAAAAAATTCAAAGAGTTAAAAGTTCAAACTGAAGGAGAATTTGGAGGACTTGGAATTACAGTAGCAATGAAAGATGGAGCTTTAACTGTAATTGCACCAATTGAAGGTACTCCAGCTGATAAAGCTGGAATAAAAAGTGGGGATATTATTTTAAAAATTGAAAATAAATCTACACTTAATATGACAATTGATGAAGCTGTTGGTGTAATGAGAGGAAAACCAAAAACTCCAATAAATTTAACTATCGTTAGAAAAAATGAGCCAAAACCAATTGAATTTAATATAGTTAGAGATATTATTCAAATTGATTCAGTTTATTCTAAAAAAGTTGAAAATGAAAATATTTTATATTTAAGAATAACTTCGTTTGATAAAAAAGTCGTAGATATTTTAAGAGAAGAAATTGAAAAGTCAAAACCGTGGTTAAAAGGAATTATACTTGACCTTAGAAATAACCCAGGTGGTCTTTTAGACCAAGCTGTTGGAGTTGTAGATTTATTTGTAAAAGATGGAATTATCGTATCTCAAAAAGGTAAAGTTGATAGTGAAAATGTTGAATATTATGCTAGTAAAAAAGGGACTTATTCAGATGTTCCTATTGTTGTACTAGTAAATAGTGGAAGTGCAAGTGCAAGTGAAATTGTAAGTGGAGCATTACAAGACCACAAAAGAGCGATAGTTGTTGGTGAAAAAACTTTTGGAAAAGGTAGTGTTCAAGTAATTTTACCAATTAATATGGATGAGGCGATAAGACTTACAATTGCAAGATACTATTTACCAAGTGGTAGAACTATTCAAGCAATAGGGGTTACTCCTGATGTTGAAATTTTTCCAGGTAAAGTTCCTCAAGAAGATGATAGTTTTAAAATTAAAGAGGCTGAACTTAAAAAACATTTACAAGAAGAGTTAAATAAAGTTGATGGAAATGTGAGCCTTGAAGATGTTTTAGATGAAGATTTAGAAGATAATAATACAAAAGTGATTACAGCTAAAAAATTATTGAATGATATTCAATTAAAAAGTGGAATTGATATATTAAAAGTTTTAATGATTACAAAAACAAAATAGGAGATAAAAGTGGAAAAAATAGAGTTAATGTACGAAGGAAAAGCTAAAAAGCTTTATACTACAAATAGCGAAAATTTACTAATTTCAGAGTTCAAAGATGATTTAACTGCTTTTAATGCAGAAAAAAAGGGAAATGAAGCAGGTAAGGGTGCATTAAATTGTAAAATTAGTAGTGAAATTTTTAAACTACTTGAAAAAGATGGAGTAAAAACTCACTTTGTAAATCAGTTGAATGAAAATCATATGCTTGTTAAAAAAGTTTCAATTATTAAAATTGAAGTTGTAATCAGAAATATCGCAACAGGCTCACTCACAAAAAGATTAGGAATAAAAGATGGCACCGAACTTCCTTTTTCACTAGTTGAATTTTACTATAAAGATGATGCTTTAGGCGACCCACTTATTAATGATGAGCATTGCATACTTTTAGATTTAGTTTCAAATGAGGCTGAACTTGAAGAGTTAAAAAGATTAGCTAGAGAAGTAAATATGATTTTAAAACCATTTTTTGTAAATAAAGGATTAAAATTAGTTGATTTTAAACTTGAATTTGGAAAAGATAGTGAGGGAAATATTATTTTAGCTGATGAGATAAGTCCTGATAGTTGCAGATTTTGGGATGTCAATACAAATGAAAAATTAGACAAAGACAGATTTAGACAAGGGATAGGCAATGTAAAAGTTGCTTATGAAGAAGTTTTAAAAAGAGTGTTAGGAGAGTAGGGTGAAAGCAATTGTAAATGTATATTTAAAAGATGGTGTGCTTGACCCTCAAGGAAAGGCAGTTCATCATGCTTTAACTTCTCACGGTTTTAATGAAGTGAATGATGTTAGAGTTGGGAAACAAATTATTTTAAGATTAAATGAAAAAGATGAACTCAAGGCTAAAAAAAGAGCAAAAGAGATGGCTGAAGAGCTTTTAGCTAACACTGTAATCGAGGATTATAATATTGAGATTATAAAATGAAAGTGGCAGTTATTCAGTTTGCTGGAACTAATTGCGATTTAGATACAAAATATGCTTTTGAAAAACTTGGGGCTATGGTTGAGCTTATTTGGCATAAAGAGACTAAATTAAATGGTTTTGATTTAGTAGTACTTGCTGGAGGGTTTAGTTATGGAGATTATTTACGAAGTGGAGCGATTGCAAGATTTTCTCCAATTATGGCTGAAGTTGAAAAATTTGCTAAAAATGGTGGTTATGTAATTGGAATTTGTAATGGATTTCAAATTTTACTTGAAGCAAGATTACTTGATGGAGCAATGAAACGAAATAAAAATCTTCACTTTATCTCAAAATATCATCATTTAAAAGTTGTAAATAACGATAATAAATTTTTAAATAAATTAAATATTGGAGAGGTTGTAAATATTCCAATTGCTCACGCTGATGGGAATTATTTTATAGATGAAGATGGCTTAAAATCGCTTTATGATAATAATCAAGTAATATTAAAATATTGCGATAAAGATGGAAATGATTTAAATCCAAATGGTTCAGTAGATGGAGTTGCTGGAATTTGCAATAAAAGTAAGAATGTTTTTGGTTTAATGCCACATCCTGAACGAGCAATAGAGAATATCTTAGGCTCATCTGATGGTAAGAAAATGCTTGATGGATTTTTTAATTAAAACTATTTTTTTCTTATTTATATTTTTTACTTTTATAAATGCAGAAGATAGTGTAAAACAAAAACTTGTACACCTTTCTTACTCTTCTACTCCGAGTGAAGTTTTGAAAAATCAAGTTTTTGGTATAAGTGTAAATGCTCTTTTGGCATTAGAGGAGCATTTTGAGACTAAAACTACTTTTGAAAATGGAAAAAATATACAACTTTTAAATAAAGAGAGTGTTTGGGGAATAAAAGATACAAATCGTTTATCTAATACTTTTTATTTTAAAGCTACACAAGAGAGTGCTAAACTTCCAGATATAAAAATATCATTAAAACTTAAAAATGGAACTGTTGAAGAGGATACTTTAAGTGGTGAAACTTTAAAAGTAAGCTCTATAAATGAGAAAATACCCAATTTTTCCAAACTTTTGGCAAATAAAGTTGATATAAAAAAATATAAAATTAACAAATACGATGATGAGTATAATATTATAGTTATTGAACTTGAAACATTTTATGGAAATTTAGAAGATTTTAAGTTAGATAATCAAATAAAACAAGGAATTGAATCTATAAATTATACTATGCCTTATTCTAGGGCTTTTTATTATGCAATAATTCCTAATGGTTTGCAAAGTTTTGAGTTTGTGTATTATAATTTAATAGAAAAGAAATTTTTTACAACTTCACTTCCAATTGTAGTAGATGAGGATAAAGTCAGTACTCAAAGTGAATTAAATCCAAAAAGCAATGATTTAACTTTTTATAAAATTGCACTTTCTGTTAGTTTAGCACTCTTTTTTATAGCACTTTATGTTATTAAACGAAAATTTATTTATATCGTAATTATTTTAAGTTCAATTGGTTATTTAACCTATATTTTGATACCTGAAGAAAATATTATTGTAAAAAAAGATGCGAATATTTACTTACTTCCAACTAAAAACTCTACAATATTTTTTATCTCTGATAAACAAATTAAAGTTAAGAAATTAACTACAAGAGAAGAGTATATTAAAATTTTACTTTCAGATGATAAAATTGGGTGGGTAAGGAAGAGTGATGTCAAAAATTAGAGGTATTTTATTTGCAATTTATTTTTTAATAAGTGTAGCAACTATAATCGTTTTAATGTATGGCTTTAATAAGCAAAATAGGGCGATTAGAAGAGTTTGGGCGAGAAGTGTTTTAAAAACTTTTGGAATTAAAATTCAAATTATTGGCAAAAGAGATGAGGATGCTAAATTTTTGATGATGAACCACCAAAGTATGCTTGATATTATTTTACTTGAAGCAATAGAAAATGATAATTTATGTTGGGTTGCTAAAAGTGAAATAAGAAAAGTACCACTTTATGGGCATATTTTGAATGCTCCAAAAATGATAGAAGTTGATAGAGAAGATAAAAAAGGGCTTATAAAATTACTAAAAGATGTAAAAGATAGATTGGCTAACAATCGAACTATTTGTATGTTTCCTGAAGGCACTAGAAGTGATGGCGATAGAATATTAAAGTTCAAATCTGGTGCTAAAGTTGTAGCTGAAAAATTTAATTTAAAAGTTCAACCTATCGTTATAATTAATGCAATAAAAGGATTAAATTCTAAAAAATTAACTCAAAATGCTACAACTATAAAAATAATTTATCTTGATAGTTTCACTCCAACTAAAGAGAGTGAATGGTATGCACAAACACACCAAAAAATGGAAGATACTTTAAATGGCAATTAGAAATATAAAGTTTAAAAACAGAGATTTTAAAATTGCTTATGAAGTTGTAAATCCAACTAAAAACATAAATATTATTTTTTTGCACGGTTGGGGAAGTAATAAAGAGGTTATGCAAATTGCTTTTCAAGACAAATTTACAAATTTTCGTCATATTTATCTCGATTTAATGGGTTTTGGTAAAAGTGAAAATAATTATATTTTAACTACAAAAGATTATTTTGAAATTAGCGATAATTTTTTAAATGAGTTAAAAATTAATAAAGATATTGTAGTTGGTCACTCATTTGGTGGGAAAGTTGCGACTTTGCTTAATCCAAAACTTTTAATTTTACTCTCAAGTGCTGGAATTATAGAAAAAAAGAGTTTTATTATTAAAATGAAAATTTTACTTTTTAAACTTTTAAAAAACATTGGTTTAAATAAATTTAGAAACTTTTTTGTTTCAAGTGATGGTAAAAACTTAAGTGAGCCTATGTATGAAACTTTTAAAAATGTAGTAAATGAAAACTTTGAAAACTATTTTGCTAATTATAATGGTGAAACAGTTATTTTTTGGGGAATAGAAGATAAAGCTACTACTTTGCAAAGTGGTAAAAAAATAGCTTCTTTAATTAAAAATTCACAATTTTTTGAGCTTGAGGGCGAACACTACTTTTTTTTAAAAAACTCCAACTTTATTTCAAAAGAGATTGAAAAAAAAATCTACAACAATAATTAAACTATTCAAAAATGTTTTTATTATAAAATAGCCAAAATTAATTTTAGGTGCAAAATATGGATAAAGAACTCTTAAAGACAATTTCAAATGAATCTATTGAAGTTATAGTTAATTTAGATACATTGGAAGATATCGTGGTTACTCCAATTGTTTATAAAAAAGTTTTTAGTGAAATTTGTGAAAAACACGGTTTAAATATTACGCAAGTTTGCAGTGAAATAGATACAAAAACAATTATTAAAGAATCAATGTTAGAGATAAATAACTTTTTTAATTCTACTAAAGATAAATTTTCAAAACTTCAAAATATAACTGATAGTGTCCATAAAGCCATAAAAGAGAAAGATAATACGGCTATTAAAGAGCTTCAAAATCAAATTGAAAATTTAAAACAAGAGTTAACTTCACTTGAAGAAAAAGTTTATATTGATAAATTTACAAAAATTTTTAATAAAAATTGGTTACTTGAAAAAAAATTAAATAAAAGTTTAAAATTTTTAGATAGTGGAATTTTTGCACTAATTGATATTGATGATTTTGAAGAAATTAGCCAAACTTACGGCTATGAAACTACTAATAAATGTATATTATATATAGTTGATGAGTTAAAAAAATATTATAAAGAGATAGTAAAATTTGATAAAAGTGAATTTATTATTTTTTCTAGTGAAAATAAAAGTAGCTTAGAAAACTTTTTAACTAGATTTAAAGATAAACTTTCACTTAAAAGTTTTTACACAAAAGGTAAAGTTTTTCATATAACTTTTTCATTTGCAGTTGTGGAATTTAAAAAAGATGATTTTTTTCAAGATAAAATAGATGTTGTTGATGAATTAATTCAAGAAATTGGAAAACACTAATTTTATGAATAAATTTTTTAAAAATTATTCTATCTTATATATAGAAAAAGATGAAGTTAATTATATAAAATTAGAAAAAGCACTCATTAACTCTTTTAAAAATTGTTTTATCGCAAGAAATGCAGAAGATGGTTTAAAGCTATTTAAAAAATATAGACCTTTTATCGTTATTAGCGAACTTGAGCTTTTAAATACGATGGATACCTTTGAAATGATAAAAGAGATTAAAAAAATAGATGATAGAGTTTTTTTAGTAGCAATAAATAGTTATAACAATACCGATAAATTGATAGAAGCTATAAATATTGGATTTGATAAATATCTTTTAAAACCATTTAAATTAAGTACACTTTTTAAAATATTAAGTGAAATTGTGTATATATTAGAACAAGAAAAAAAACTTCGCATAAGTCAAGAGAGATTAAAATTAGCACTTGAAGGTGCTGGTGATGGGCTTTGGGATTGGAATATTAAAACTGGTGAAGTTTATTATTCAACTAGATGGTTTGAAATTTTAGGTTATAAAAAAGGTGAGCTTAATTATAAATTTGAAACATTTAAAAAAGTTTGTCATCCAGAAGATTTTAAAAAAGTAATAGAAACAACGAGGAATAATTTAGCTAAAAAACTTGAACACTACGAAATAGAACACAGAATGATTACAAAAAATAATCAAGTTATTTGGATATTAGATAGAGGTAAGATTATATTTAATATTTTAGGTAAACCAATTCGAATGGTTGGGCATATTACGGATATTACTGATAGAAAAACCATCGAAAATGTTCTTTATGAAAAGACACAACTTTTAGAAGAGTTAAATCAGAATTTAGAAAATAGAGTAACACAAGAGGTAAATAAGCGGCGAGACCAAGAGCAACTTTTAATCCAACAATCAAAAATGGCAGCAATGGGCGAAATGATAGGAGCAATTGCACATCAATGGAAACAGCCGTTAAATGTTTTATCGTTACTTTTACAAGATTTAGAAGAGATGTATGAGTATGATGAGTTAAATAGTGAAAAGCTTGAAAATGCGGTTAATTCATCTATGAAACAAATCGATTTTATGTCTGAAACTGTAAACGATTTTAGGGATTTTTTTAAACCTTCAAAAGAGAAGTTTTATTTTTCTTTAAAAGTTGCTATAAATGAGATTTATAAATTACTTTTACCTCAATTTAAAAATCACTATATTGATGTTGAAATCAAGGGGGAAGATTTATCAATAAAAGGGTTTCCAAATGAGTTTAAGCAAGTAATTTTAAATGTTTTAAATAATGCAAAAGATGCAATAGATGATAGAAGGAAAAAAAGCACATATAATGAAATGGATTTCAAAGGTAAAATAGATATAGAGCTAAGCACAGATGGTAAATCTATTTTTATAGCTATTTCTGATAATGGTGGGGGAATTGATGGAAAAATTCAAACTTCTTTGTTTAATCCTTATGTTAGCACAAAAGGAGAGGCAGGAACTGGAATAGGGCTTTATATGTCAAAAACTATTATTGAAACAAATATGCAAGGTAAAATTTATTTTGAAAATATCGTAGAGAGTAGTAATCAAATCGGTGCAAAATTCATAATTGAACTACCAAAAGAACAATAAAAAGGGGTGATGAGTAATGGATTTAAGTTTATTAAAAGAGATAACAGTTTTATATGTTGAAGATGACTTAATCGTTCAAGATGCGACAGTTTCTATCTTAAAAAGAAAAGTAAAAAAAATTTATACTGCAAATAATGGTTTGGATGGTTTAGAGCTTTTTAAAAGCCATATAAATGAAGTAGAGTTAATTTTAACTGATATTGAAATGCCTATTATGAATGGTCTTGAAATGATAAAAGAGATTAAAAAATTAAGAGAAAAAGCTCCAATTATAATTATTACTGCTTTTAGTGATGAACGGTATCAAACCGATTTAGCTGATGAATTTATAGTAAAACCCGTAAAAAAAGATGAACTTTTTCAAGCTATGTTAGATAGTATAAAAAGAGTAAGGAATATAAAATAAAAATATGAAATATTTTGTATTAAAACCGATTTATTGGTACAATTATAAAAAACTACCAAAAAGAGTATAGTAATGTTAAATTTAATAGGTGAATTGAAATTAAATAGCAGCGTAATCAGTATTTCTATACTAAAAGATTACATTTTAATGATGGATAATTTTTATAATGTTTATCTGGTGGATAAAGAGAATTTTAAATTACTCAAAAATATTAAATTAATGAGAGTTGATGAAACTTTGCACGAGTACACAAATGCACTTGCTTCATCGAGCGATGGATTTATTGTTTCTCCTGATAAAAAGTTAGATTCTCTTTTGACTTTTCAGTTAGAAGATGACTTTTTTATAAATAAATTAGCAACTCTCTCTTGGCACACGCTAAAAATAGAAGTTTCCAAGTTTTCAAAAGATTCCAAATATTTAGCCACAGGTGGAGCTGATGGAAAAGTATTTATTTTTCAATTTCCTCAAATAGAGCTTTTAACTTCACTTCCAAATCGTCCAGACTTCATCTCTGCTATTGATTTTTCACATAATAATAGATTAATAACTACCAGTTGTTACGATAAAACTGTAACTGTATTTGATTTGAAGAGAAATATAAGGGTTCGAGTTTTTAGGACAAAAGGTGTAATTGAGAGTTTGAAATTTTTTGACCATTCAAAAAAAATATTTTTTGTTACAAGAGACGGAACTTCAGGGATTTATGATGTAATTGAAAATGAGGTTAAATATTTAAACAACCATTTTAATAGTTGGCCTTCTTGCATTGCAATAAGTGAAGATGAAAAATTTGCAATTGTTGGAAGTCGTAGAAATAGTATTTATGCCGTTAGACTTGAGGATAATGTTAAGGTTTTAGATGTAAATGTTGAAAGTAGTGGAATTTCTAAAATTCAAATTTATAAAGAGTCTATTATAGTTGGTTTTATCGATGGAAGTGTGCAAATCTTTGATTTTAATAAACACTTAGATGAGTTAAAAACTCTGCTTGATAAAAATAAATTTAAAGAAGCTAAACAAATTTTAAAGAAAAATATTTTCTTAACAATTCATCCATATTATAAAAAGTTTGATGATGTTTGGCCTGAAATTTTAGAAAAAGCTATAAAACTTTTAATGGATGAAAAAATTGATGAAGCTGTTGAACTTGTTGAACCCTTTGTGGATGACCCGAAAAAAGAGGAGCAATTTACAATTTATTTAGTTAAAAAAGATTTAGTAAAAGAGTTTTTAGAGTTAATCGAAAAAGAAAATTATAAAAATGCTTATTTACTTTTACAAAATAAACAATATTTACTTCACACAGAGGCTTATAAAAAGCTCGAAAATAAGTGGTTAAGTACATTTAATAAAGCAAAAAAACTGCTCGAAGAAGATGCAAACTTAAATAAAAAAATGGCTCAAGAGATGTTAAAACCGTTTATGGTTGTCGAAGAAAAAGAATCTCTAGCTAAAAGTTTACTAATAAATCCTACAATCTTTAAAACTGCTGAAGATTATATTAAAAGACAAAATTTTAAAGCTTATTTTGATTTAATCAAAAAATATCCATTCTTAAAAGATACTGAACTTTATCAAAAAACAACTAATTTAGCAAATACACTACTCGCTAAAATGGTGGATTTAGAAAATCAAGAGAATTTTGAAGAGGCTAGAAATATTGCAAAAACTTTGATAAGTTTTGCAACTCACGCTCAACTTGTAAAAGCTAGAGTTTCAGTGATGGAAAAAAAGAAAAAAATGATTATTGCAATAGAAAATAAACGATATAACGAAGTTTATTCAGCCGTAATTGAAGACCCTGCACTTTCATCTTTAAGTGAGTTTCAAAATTTAGAAGATAAGTTTAATATTATGTTTGAAGATGCTCTTGAATTCGCATTCAAAGGTAATCCTCAAGATGTTCTCTCAAATATCGGGGGATATTTAAAACTTGAATATTGGCACGATAAAGTAGCTTCTATTTTAAAAGTAGGATATATTCAAGAGTTCAAAAATTACAAAACTAGACACGGGATAAATTGGGAAGAGAGTGTGAAAAATTACATAATTAGATATGGAATTGATGGTGAAATAGAAAAAGTTTGTCAAGAGATTGAAAAGATGGAATTTTTAGAGAAATTTAGCGAAATAGCAAATCCAATAGGGCATAAAAATCAAGTTTTATTTGACTCACTTTTAGTGTTTGAGCCATAAAATTTAGGTTAGATTTTATGGCTGGATTTAAAACTCATATTAAAGTCGCAATTGTTACAAGTGGGGTTTTAAGTGTTATCTCTTTAGGTACAGGCATTGCAAATCCTCTTCAAATATCACTTTTTTTTATGCTTGGTGTAATCGGTGGAATGCTTCCAGATATCGATTCGGACTCTTCGGTTGCTCTGAAATTTTTATCATTTTCGATAGGTATTTTTTTAGCTTTTATTATAGTTTTATCAAAAGTACAAATTTATTCAATCGTTGAATTGACCATAGTATGGGCTTTAATGTACTCTATTTTTCACTATTTACTTTTATTTGGTTTCAAAAAATTTACTATTCACAGAGGTATGATACATTCAATTCCAGCTGGGTTAATGTTTACTTTAATAGTTGTTTTTAGCTTATATCACTTTTTTGATTTTAGTGAATTTAAATCGTGGCTTGGAGGAGCATTTTTATTTTTTGGATTTTTAAGTCATTTAATTTTAGATGAAATTTACAGTGTTGATATTAGAGGTAAAAAGTTAAAAAAATCTTTTGGTACAGCCATAAAACTCTATCAACCAAAAGATTCTCGCTCAACTTTACTAGTTTATTTTATTACTCTATTTTTAATTTATTATTCACCTAGTTTTGAAACATTTGAGTATATTTTTACAAGTGAAAAATTTTATTCAAAGTTTAATGAAAACTTTTTACCAAATGGTGTTTGGTTTGGTGACATTCAGCACAGCATAAAAGAGGTTTTTAATAATAATTAATCACTTTTTTGATACGATTATTATTAATTAATCTTATTTAAAAAAAAGGAATAAAATGGAAAAGATTAACGACAAAACTTGTCATACAAAGTTGAAAGATGGCATATCAGTTGTAGCAATTTTAGAACCAGGATGTCAAAGTTCAGAAGCCATGAAAACAACGATATTAAAGGCAAAAGATGAGTATCCAAGTGTAAAGTTTTTTGAAGGTGAAGGGTGCGAAAATTGTGATTTTGTAATCGAAAATATGATTACAGCAGTGCCAAGTATGGTAGTTTTTAAAGATGGCAAAGTTGCAGAAAAAGTACAAGGTCATCATAGCGAAAAAACTATTTTTTCAGCAATTGAGAAAGTTATGAATAGTTAAAATAAAAACCTTTCTGGCTTTTATTTTAAAAAAATTATCCTTGCATAGCTTCTTTAGCATACTTTTCGCCTAATTCATAAGCTTTTTTATTAGCTTCAGCTACTTTAGCTGGAACCTTTGAAAGCATCGTATCAAGTACCAAATCTCTATCTATCACTTTTGACATAGTAACAGTAATTGCAAGTGCTACAACCGATTGAGTAATAACATTTCCAACTTCCTCTTTTGCAATTGTGATAATTGGAATTTCATAAATTTTCCATTTTTTTCTATCTTCTGCACTAGGTTTTACAAGATTAGGCTCAACCACGATAATTCCACCCTCTTTTACACCACTTTTAAATTGGTCATAACTTACTTGTGCAGTTGAAAGCATAAATTCAATTTCACCCTCATTTGCATAAGGGAATAAAATTTCATTTTCATCTAATAAAATATCAACTTTAGTTGCTCCTCCTCTAACTTGAGAAGTATAAGTTGCTGCTTTTACTCCATATCCACCATCTTTAATCTTTGCAGCAGCCAAAATTTCACCCGCAAGTAAAACACCTTGACCACCAACACCTGTAAATCTTAATTGATTTCTCATTGTTTGCCCCTTATAGTTTTACTTTTGTTTTATTTTGTGCTGCTTCAATTACTTTATCATATGCTTTGCAATATTCAAGTTTTGAAGTGTCTTGTTTTAGTATTCCTGTTGGGAATTTACCTTTTTTCTCTTCATCGCTTAAACCATCAAATTTTGATTTTGAAACAGTTATAGAGTCAATCCAATCTAAATTTTGTACAGCTTCACCCATTTTATTTTTTCTACCAAGATTTACATGGCAATTACTAAATACATCAAAGAAGCTAAAACCATCGTGTTTAAAACCTTCAACAAACATTTTCTCAAGTTTTTTAGGGTCAAGTACACTCTCTCTAGCAATAAATGTAGCACCAGCACCATCAGCTAGTTTTGCCGCATCAAAGGTTGGGTCAACATTGCCATATTGTGCAGTAACTGTCCACATACCTTCAGGTGTTGTTGGAGAAGTTTGTGAATTTGTTAAACCATAAATAAAGTTATTAATTAAAACAAAATTTAAATCGATGTTTCTTCTACAACCGTGAATTGTGTGGTTTCCACCAATTGCAAGTCCATCACCATCTCCAGCAACTACAATTACATGTTTTTCAGGATGAGCTAATTTAATTCCAGTTGCATAAGCTATAGTTCTTCCGTGGGTTGTGTGAACAGTATTACAATTGATGTAAGAAGAAAATCTTCCTGAACATCCAATACCTG
>DZAZ01000001.1 GCA_022729755.1 Helicobacter cetorum
TTGATTTTGCCTCTTATTTCTGTTGGTATTATTTTATAAACTTGTGTGATATTAATAGTTTTTTGATAAACCTCATCACTCATAGGTCTATAACCACCCTCTTTTTGGAGTTTTTTCATAAGCGATTCAAGGGCTTGTGCTTTTTCGTCATAGTTTGTCACTATCTCAATACTGCCTTGTATATGCACTGATTTGAAAAAATGTGTAGCTGGACACGCAAGTCCTTCTTTTGAGCTAAAATAAGACTGAATCATCGAATAAGGCTCAACTACGCTAAATGAACACGATGGATTTTGAGCTATCATTTGTGCTTTTTTACCATTTTGCGAACCGTGAAAATATACTATATCTCCTATGTGTGAAAAATTTACGGGTACACTATAAGGGATATTATTATTACAAAGTGCCAATGTACCGTACTCTACATTTGATAAAATATCGTTTATTATGTTTTTATCTTTTATTTCAAATTGTGGTTTCATATCATTTCCTTTAATTACATCCGCAGTTTTGGACTATTTTTATTTGATTATTTGTCAAGTCCCTTTTTAATATCGTCTAAAACATCACATATTCTCATTTTCATATCCAATAATCGGGATATGCTCTTTTTGAATGTAAATTATTATAAAAAAGTGCAACTAATACTAATATAATCGACCCTACCAAACTAGGAAAAATGAGATATTCCCAATTACTCCCAAGTAAAAATACTATCAAAGGATTTGAACCTGCTGGTGGATGAACAGTTCTAGTTAATATCATAATAGCGATAGCACTAGCTAAAGCCAATGACATACTCCACCATTCATTACCCACAAAATGTAGAAAAGATAATCCTATTAAAGTCGATAAAAAATGTCCTAATATAACATTTCTAGGTTGAGAAAATGGACTTTTTGGAAAACCAAACAACAAAACGCAAGAAGCACCAAATGAACCCATCACAAATAAGTTATCATAATTTTTTGTTAAATAACCTATAATTGAAATAGCTATAAAACCTCCCAACCAAGCAAACACTATATCTTGAATCGTTGCTTTTTGTGGCAAGTCACTCCCTTGTCCTTTAAACTTTTTAAAATAATTCATTGTATCTCCTTTTGAATAGTTAGCAAAAGTTTATCTATCCAAATAAATATTTGCAATCCATATATTGCTTTAATAGAAAAAAACTAGCAATTTTTGGATTAATTTTTGATAATTTGTTTTGAGATTAATGAAAATTTTACACCACATTTAATTGCAAAAGAATTACCTATGTATTTAGTTTATAGTTGAATCCGCAAAGGAATCATTGCTGATTTAGAAAATCCCATATTTTCATAAAACCTATGAGCAGAAAAATTGTCACTATCGGTTAGAAGAGTTATTCTTTTAACTCCTTGTTCTTTACTTTTTGTAATGGTATATTCAAGTAAAGCTGAACCTATATTTTCTCCTCTATGGTTTTTATCTATTATCATATCCTCAAGCATAGCTACCCTTTCACCCAATGCTGTTGAAACAGTATATAAAATATTTACCATCCCAACAATTTCATCTTCTTTTGATGCAATATATATTTTCCCTATCTCATCATTTTCGATAATTTGTTTTAATGCCCGTGTCTGACGTATTACATCAGGTGTAAATTCTGCCTCTTGAGAAAAAAGCTGATTCAATAGTTGACATAATTTTGGAATATCATTTGTCATAGCTTCACGATAAATAGTTGTGTTTAATTTTGAAACTAATTCGTATGCTATCAGTATTTTTTTTCGTTCGATACCCCATCTATACCCACTCATTGCTCCACTTTTTGCAATAACTCTATGACAAGGTATAAGATATCCCACATGGTTTTTTCCAATGGCACTTGCAACTGCTCTTACTGATTTTGGTTTGTCAATAAAATTTGCCATATCTTGGTAAGTTGTTACTACTCCGTTTGGAAGATTTAAAAGTGCTTTCCACACATTTACTTGAAAATTTGTCCCTTTTACTAGAAGATTGTATTTTTTGTTTTTAATAAAAATATTTTCTAAATATTCGTTTGCTTTTTTATCATCGTGAACAAAAAAAGCATTTTCCCAAAGTTCTTTAAATCTACTAAATATAACCTCTTTATTATTGTCGATAAATCCCAAATAACAAATGCCTTTATCCGTATATGCTATTAAAGCATTGCCAAAAGGCGTATTTCCATAACCAAATGAAATTAAGACATCTTTCCCTTTTTCTCTCCACTCTTTTGGTGTAACACCTATAAGATTTACAAACAATTCGTGGAGTCGGCTCGAACTAGAAAGTCCTATATCAAGACTACTATTAAGGATAGATTTAGATTGTTTAATATGTTCTTTTGCATAATTTAATGTAACAGAGTGTAAAAACTGCTTAGGTGTAACTCCTACATACTCTTTAAAAACCCTTATAAAATGATATTTACTCATACCGATATTCTTTGCTATCTCATCTACGGAAGGCTGGTCTTTAAAATTTTCATCTATATATTTAATAGCTTTTTCTATTAGCTCATAATTAGTATTTGCATTTATCGAACAACTCACGACTAAACCTTATATGATTTACAAAAGTATAACTCAAAGAGAGAAAAGAAACAATCCAAAAATTGCTAAAATATTTATTATTTTATCTATTATAATATGCCACTACAGAAGTGCCAAGTTTTCGGGATTATCGTGAATTTCATTCCTCATAATCACATAAGTAGTTTTAGCTATTGGATGAGATAATAGCATCTTTAAGTCTCCCTTTTTTTAATAATTCTTTATAGTAATTTACTATTTCAGGTGGTAAAATATTTGTGATATTATAGTATGGGATGTAACACATTGATTTTATTTCTGTAAATTTTCAATCTTTTGATAAATAAAATTCAAAGTTTCTAGTACTTCCTCTTTTTTTAGTTCATCAAAGTCCACATTTACATAAAACCCATTTAAAGCTTTATCAAATGAATTTTTAGTTTTTAAGGCATTTACTTTATATGTTCTAACGGGTTGGTCAAAACCTTTTGCCATAATTGGCTCTTTCTCGAGACAATCAACTTCATCTTTTACAAGTAAATAAGTATCTCTTGAAATTAAAATTTCTCCAACTTCAGCACCACTTTCAAGCCTTGAAGCTAAATTTACATTACTTCCAATAACTGTATAATCCATTTTGTTTTCACTTCCAAAATTTCCAACCGTACAATATCCACTATTTATCCCAATTCTAATTTCAAGTGGGGTTATAAAGCCATCTTTTTGCCACTTATTTCTAAGTTCTTTCATTTTACTTCTCATCTCAAGTGCCATAGAAACACAAGCTATTGCATCTTCTTTTACACCTTTGGTATCAGGGTCGCCAAAAAATATTAAAATCGCATCACCTATAAATTTATCGATTGTAGCACCGTGTTTTATGGCGATTGTACTCATTTCAGTTAAATAATTATTTAATAAAAAAGTTAAATCTTCAGATTCCATATTTTCTGTTATTTTTGTGAAATTCTTAATATCAGAGAAAAATATTGTTAATTTCTTTCTTTTTGAACCAACTAAAACACTCTGTTTACCTTCAAATATTGAGCAATATAGTTGAGGTGAGAGGTATCTTGAGAGTTTATCGTTTATGTCGTTTAATTTTTTTACACTCTCTTCTAATTTTCCATTTAAGCACTCTTTTTCTCTTTGGGCTAATCGTAATTGTATTAAATTATCAACTTTCATAATTAACTCTTCAATAGAAAAGGGCTTTTGCAAAACATCGTTTGCACCAAGTTTTAAAAGATTTGAAATTAAATTTTTATCATTTTCACCTGTTAGCATAATTACTGGTAATTGATAGAGTTTTGGATTTTTTCTTCTAGCTAATAAAAACTCTTCGCCATTCATAACAGGCATATTCAAATCCATCAAAATCAAATCAATCGAAAGAGTTTCCAAAAGTGTTATCGCCTCTTGTGCATTTGTTGCACTACTTACTTTATATTCTCTGCTAAAGAGTGTTTGTTTGAGTAAATTTCGATACATCAAAGCATCATCTACAACTAAAATATGAAAATCGCTGTGAGATTCAATCGTATTGATTAAAGTTTTTATCTCATTTACTACATTTGTAATATTTCCACTTTTTAAAATATAATCCAAAACACCTAGATTATAGAGTTTATCTTTTAATTGATTATCTTGAGAATTTGTAAAAATAATAAATTTAAATTTTAAATTATTAATTTTTTTTGCAGCAGAGATTAAATCAATTCCGTTTCCATCTGGCAAAGTTAAATCCAAAATTATATAATCGTATTCACTTTCGCGAATCGCTTTATTAGCTTGAGTTAAAGTGTTATTTATAACTAAAGTAGAATTTTCAAATACTTTTTCAAGTTCCTTTGCTAACATCTTTACAATAGGTACTGAATCCTCGACTATTAAAAATCTATAATGAGTCTTTTTCATCTTTTAAAATACCCCTCTTTTCATAATTATTTCTTATTATCGTACTATTTTTATTTTTTTTAAATTTTCTTGATTTTAGCATTTTTTTGAGTTTTCAAAAATATTCAGTTAAAATATGCAATTAAGTATTGCAACTAAAAGGAAATTTAAAAAAAATGACACAAGATAAGGCATATAAACTCTTAGCAAAACAAGAGGGAGTTTCAAACTCAAAAGCAAAAGAGTTGATAGATAAGGGATTGGTTTTTATAGGTGATAAAAAAGTTAAAATTGCAAGGGCAGATGTAAGTGTAACTACTAATTTTAAACTTTTAAAAGAGGAAAAAGCTAAAAAAATTTTTGAAGATGAAAATCTCATCGCAGTTAATAAGCCTTTTGGAAGTTTAAGCGAAGATATAGAAAAAGAGTTAAAAGCGACACTTCTTCATAGACTTGATAAAGAGACGAGTGGAGTTTTGGTACTTGTTAAAAATGAAGAGTTTAGAGAAAAAGCTATAAAAGAGTTTAAAGAAAAAAGAGTATATAAAGAATATATTGCGATAATTGAGGGGATTGTGAGTGAGCCAATTACGATTGATAAGCCAATTTTGACAATAAAAGGTAAAGGCGGTGCAAAAAGTGTCATTTCAAAAGATGGAAAAGAGGCACTAACTATGATTGAACCACTTGAAATTATAGGCAAAAAAACAAAATTAAAAGTTGTGATAGAAACTGGGCGAACACACCAAATTAGAATTCACTTAAAAAGCATCGGTTATCCAATTTTGGGCGATGAAGCTTATGGTTCTAAGATGAGGTCAAAAAGATTGATGCTACACTCTAAAGTGATGAAGTTTTTGGGTTATGAGTTTATAGCAAGTGAACCAAAAGATTTTTTAAACTTTGCAAATGGATAAGAGAATTAAAAACTTAGACATTTACTTTTAAAAAGCCGTTTTCAACGATTACTTTACCAAGTAATTCATACTCAAATATTTTATCTCCAAACTCTCTTACAGCCTCTTCATAAGTTGGATTTTGATTACAAAAAATCAAAACTTCATCTTTTAGGGCTTCTCCATTTGTATCTACATCAGCAAACTCTTTTACAAATTCATCTATATCAAAAATAACTTTTGCAATACCATCTTTTATTAATCTATTTGTTCCCTCACTCTCTCCCATTCTATGAGGCAAAACATATATCTCTTTATTTAGCTTTTTTGCAATTTCAGCACTTGTGAGTGAGCCACTATTTAAATCTGCTTCAGCAATAATTAACACTTCACCTAAAGCTACAACTAATCTATTTCTAGCTACAAAGCTCCAATTTGTCGGATTAAACTCTTTTTCATACTCACTAATTGCCAAAGCTTCTTGATAAATTTTTTTTAAAAGCCCCTCATTTACTTTTGGATAAATATTATCAAGTGAACAAGGCATAACTGAAATAGTGTTAGCAAATGCTGAACCTTGGGCTATTATATCAACTCCCATAGCTCCGCCACTTACAATCACAACTCCACCTTTTGATAATTTACTTGAGAGTTCTTGAACTTTGGATTGAGTGTAGTTTGATGGTCTTCTTGTGCCGACAATAGAAATTTTTTTGCGATTTAATAATTCTAAATTACCCATATAATAAACATCTTTTATTTTTGGTTTGATACTAATATTTTCAAACTCTTTGATATTAAAACTTATCTTTTGCAAAATTTTTAATCTCCTCTTTAACAAAAAGCAAATTTTTGTAAATTTCTTTTAAATCTTCTATTTTAGTACTATCAAAATTTTTACTTACATAATATTTATAAGAATTTAAACTCTCTTTTTCAACTATCATAAAATTCCAAATCGCCCCGATAATATAGGCACCTTTCATTTTAGTAAAACTACTTATCTCAATTGCACTAATAAGTTCAGCTATAAGTTGAGGTCTTGGGTCGTTTGCTTCTATGCTTTTTTTAAATTCTTGAATAAAAAAATATGGTTTTTTAGGATAATCAATCCCTTTAGCTATCATAAAATCGCAAATTCCACTTAATTTGAATTTTTCACTCTCATAACTTAATTTCTCTTCATAAAAAGCCCTAAGTTCTAAATCAATAATTTTAAAATCAACTCGACTTAATATTGGAGATATATAATTAATTTTTAAATCCTCTTCGTTATAACTTTCAATAAATTTCGCCTCTTTTTTTATCAAATCACTTAAAAAATCTACATCACTTTTATTTAACTCTACTTGATTTTCAAACCAACTATCAAATATGAACTCTTCATAAGACTTTTTAAGTTTAAATATCTCTTCTAAATCTTTAAAAGTTATTTTAGAAAAGTTATAACTATTTTGCTTTGCTAATTTTAATCTTTTTAACTCTTCAATCTCTTCTAATGTTAAATTATCTAAAAATTCATTTAAAGACATTTTTTACTCCAATTTTTTATACTTTAAATTAATTTTTTTTCCTAAACTCTTCTAAATTAGGGGGTATATGGTTGTTTTGCATATATTCTTCAAGTGTTTTATTTTTATCTTTTTTAATACACCACTCTCTTAAATCTTCTCTTTCGCTTTTATACTCAAAATAAGGTACACTCATTCCACAACTATTTTCAACACAATAAATATTAAGTTTAATAAATCTTCTAATACCATCAAAATTCATATTTTCAAAAAATTTACGACTATTTACATCATCTTTATCTATCAATTCGCCTTTGCAAAATAGCTTTAAAATCAAAGGTTTTTCGCTAAACGAAGTAAACATAATAGTTACTTCTCCATTTGCCTCTATATCTCTAGCAGTTCTATTACCACTTCCAGCATAATCTAAAAATATTACTTCATTATCGCCTATAATACGAAATACATCATAACCTCTTGGACTAAGATTTACCTCTCCATTATTACTTGCACTTGCAATAAAAAATATATGCTGATTTTTTATAAATTCTTTATCGCTTTCACTTAAACTTTTATATCTTTTACCCATTTTTGTCTCCTGATTATTGTTTTAAAATTCATTGAAATTAATCATTTCTTCTTTTGATTGTTCTAAATCTTTTATCCAAATTTTGCAAGATTTTAATTCATCTTCGCCGATAATTGCGCAATATTTAGCATTAACTTTATCAGCTCCTTTTAAGTGTGCTTTTAAACTTTTGATTTTATATTCAATTGTAACTTTTTGATTTTTTCGTTTTTGATGTGCTTTTTTAAATATTAAATCGATTGCTTCAGGTTCTAATGCACCAAAATAGATACCATCTCGTTTAACTTCAGGCAATTTTATCAAATTAAGTATTCGCTCAATTCCAATCGCAAATCCAATAGCAGGAGTTGAAACTCCACCCAAATACTCAACCAATTTATCATATCTTCCACCACCAGCAATTGCACTTTGAGCTCCGATTTCATCGCTTACAAATTCAAATGCACTTTTATTATAATAATCAAGTCCTCTAACTAAATTTGTATCGATTATGAAGTCAATTTCACTATTTTTTAACACTTTTTGTAAAATTATAAAATCTTCATCGCAATTATTACAAAGTTCATCGACTAATTTTGGAGCATCAACTATCAATTTTTGACAAGTTTCATTTTTACAATCAAGCACACGAATAGGATTTTGGCTCTTTCTTCTTTTACAATCCTCACAAAGTTCGGCTTCAATATCATTTAAGTGTTTAATTAAGTTTTCTCTAAAATTAGGTAAACACTCTGGACATCCTAAAGAGTTTATTTTTAGTTTAAATTTAATATTCAAGGCTTTCAAAATATCAGCTATCATCAAAATAATACTTGCATCTTCATAAGCACTAGCTTCGCCAAAGCTCTCAACTCCAAATTGATGAAACTCTCTTAATCTGCCTTTTTGAGGTCTCTCATATCTAAACATAGCACCATAATAGAAAAATTTATAATTTCCTCCGATTTTATCAAACTTATGTTCAATAAAACTTCTTACAACTCCAGCTGTGCCTTCAGGTCGTAAACAAACATCATTTTCACCTTTATCGATAAATTGATACATTTCTTTGTTTACAATATCGCTACTTTCTCCTACACTTCTTTTAAATAAAGCACTCTCTTCAAGTAAAGGATTTTCAATGTAGCTAAAACCGTATTTTTTAGCTATGTTTGAAGCAATATCTATAAAATATAAAAACTTTTCTCCATCTTCAAAAAATATATCCTTCATTCCTCGTAATGCTTTAATCATAAATTTGACCTCCGTTAATTTTAAAAATTATATCAAAGTTTAAAATAAAGTTTAACTTCCTCCATCATCCCACGGTTCACGACCAAGTCTATATTTTTCTTTGTCATCTTGTTTTGTCATATTAGATAAAAATTTAGCTAAATCTTTTATTTCACTTTCGGTTAAACTTTGTGCAAAAGGGTTCATTACATCTGCATTTGGAGTTTTTATTTCACCATTTTTATAAGCATTTAATTTACTAATAAAATAGTATTCACTTTTTTTATTGATTGCAGGATAGTTTCCACTTCCACCTCCGTCAATTCCGTGACAACCATAACAACCTTTACCTGTGTAAACTTTTTCTCCAAAGTTAATCGCAAATAAATTTATTATACTTAAAAATAAAATCAAATATTTCATAAAAGCTCCTTTATTGCTTCATAAACAACTCTAAAAATTTTATCAATTTCATCTTTGGTTATAATATAAGGTGGCATAAAATAGATTACATTTCCTAGTGGTCTGATTAAAACTCCATTTTTTAGTGCATAATTATAAATTGCTAAATTTACTCGCTCTGTTTTATATCCATCTAACTCTATTGCTAAAATCATTCCAGTTTGTCGGATTTCTTTTACAAATTTTAACTCTTTAAATATTTGAGATTTTTCTCTCATATATTCAATTTTTTCTCTATTTTTTTCTATTATATTTTCTTTTTCAAAAATATCAAGTGAAGCATTTGCAACCGCACAAGCTAAGGGATTTCCAGTATAACTATGAGAGTGTAAAAAAGTTTTTTCATAACTTCTATAATCACAATAAAATGCATTATAAATATTTTCAGTTGTTATAACAAGCGAAAGTGGCAAATATCCACCAGTTAAACCTTTAGATAAAACTAAAAAATCAGGTGTAACATTAGCTTGTTCTAGTGCAAACATAGTTCCACTTCTACCAAATCCAACAGCGATTTCATCTAAAATTAAATGAATTTGAAATTCTTCACAAATTTCTTTAACTTTTGTTACAAAAATACTATTGTGCATTTTCATATATCCTGCACATTGAACTAATGGCTCAAGTATAATTGCTGAAAGTAAATTAACATTTTGCTCAACTATTTCTCTTAAAATTATGGCTGAATTTAGTGCTTCTTCTTCGCTATTATCTTTTGGGATTGGAGCTTTTATAGTTTTAAAAAGTAAATCGCTATAAACATCTTTATATAAACCTACATCTCCAACCGATAAAGCCCCTATTGTTTCACCGTGATAACTATTTTGAAATGATAAAAAAAGAGGTTTTATTTTGCCTAAATTTTTATGATAGTGAAATGACATTTTAAGGGCTACTTCGATTGCACTTGAGCCATTGTCTGCATAAAAACATTTAGTTAAATTTTTGGGAGTTAAATCTATTAATCTTTCTGAAAGTTTTATAATTGGTTCGTGCGAAAAACCTGCAAAAATTATATGTTCAAGTTTTTCAACTTGTTCTTTTAGTGCTTCATTAATATACTCATTTGAGTGTCCAAAAAGATTTACCCACCAACTACTAATTGCATCGATATATGAATTTCCATCAAAATCATTTAAATAAATCCCTTTTGCACTTTTTATTGGAATAAGAGGCAAAGCTCCTTCGTGGTCTTTCATTTGAGTGCAAGGATGCCAAATATGTGATAAATCTCTTTGTATCATTGCCTTATTATTCATAATTAGCCTTTATTTATACTAATTTAATTTGAGTTTAAGTAAAATTATAACAAAAAAGAGGATTTAAATGATAACTTGGATGCAAAAACATAGAAAATATTTAGTTGTTACTATTTGGATAAGTGTAATAGCCTTTGTTGGTGCAGGATTTGTAGGCTGGGGTGCCTATAGTTTTTCAAATAAAGATACACTTGTGGCTGAAGTTGGCAAAAAAGAGGTAACAATTAATGAACTTCAGGATGAATACTCAAAAATTTACTCATTTTATGCAAATATGTTTGGAAATAATTTTAATAAAGAGATGGCAGATAAGTTACAATTAGAGCAAGTTGCGATAAAAAATTTGATTGATACTACACTTATTTTAAATTTAGCTGATGAGTTTGGAGTTTTAGCTTCAGATGAAGAGGTTACAAAAAAGATTATTTCAATTGAGAGTTTTCAAGAAAATGGAATTTTTGATAGAGATAAATATATTGCAACACTTCAAGGAATTGGCTTAAAACCTAAAGATTTTGAAAGTTCAATCAAAAAAGAGGTTTTAATTTCAAAAGTTACAGATATTTTTGATTTAAATTCAACAGCACTAGAGTTAGATGCAATGAATTCAGCATTTTATATGCAAGATAGAGTTTTTTTAGAAAAAATCGATGCAAATTCATTTGAGTTAGACATTAATGAAACTAATATTAAAGAGTATTGGGAAAAGAATAAAATAAATTATCAAACACAAACAATTTACGAAGTTAAAATGCTTGAAGTTGCCTTAAAAGATATGAATTTAAGCGAAGATAAGATGCAAGAGTATTATAATCTCAACAAATTAAATTTCAAAGATAATGATGGCAAAGTTTTAAGCTTTGAGGAAGCTAGAGAGAGAGTTGAAAAAGAAGCTAAATTAAAAGAAGCTAAAACAGAGGCATTAAAGCAATATTTAGAACTTAAAAAAGATAGATTACAAGTTCAAATTATTAAAATTAGCGAAAATGATGTAAGTTTTAATCCAAATGTTTTAACAGGCTTAAGGGATTTAAATGTAAGTGAAACTTTAAAACCTATTGAGGTTGAGAATGGTTTTTTAGTTTTAAAATTAGTTAATAAAATTTTACCTAAAACGATGGAATATGAAGAGGCGAGAAGTTTAGCTGAAGTTGATTTAAAAAATACAATGAAAACAGAGTTACTTGAAAAAGAGTCCAAAGCTAGAATGGGCAATTTTGAAGGTGAAGATTTAGGTTTTATTTCAAGAGATGATGTTTCTAAATTAAATTTAGCTGAAGAGGAAGCTTCTGGGGCAATGGAGAGAATTTTTAGCTCAATTGAGCCTAGAGGCTATATTTTATTAAATGATAAAGCTATTTTATTTAGAATAGTTGCTCAAGAACTTTCACAAGAGGGTGATATGAAAAATTTTGAATTTATTAATCAAAATCTTTTAAGTATTAAAAATGAGTTGATAAACTCTAAAATTTTAGATATCCTACAAAAAAGATATGAAATAAAATTATATTATAAAAATGACAAAGGAAACTAAAGTTGAGTAGTACAATTTTAGGCATCGATATAGGCTCTACTAAAATTTGTGCCATAATAGCTGAAGAGAGAGACGGGGATTTATTTGTAATTGGGGCTGGGATTGCAAAATCACAAGGTCTTAAAAGAGGTGTTGTAACTAATATAGAATTGACTTCTAAAGCTATAAAAAATGCAGTAAATGATGCAAAAAGAGTTGCAGGAACAAACTATTCAAAAGCTGTGATTTCTATCTCTGGAGTTTACACAAAAGGGCTTAATAGCTCCGGAATTGTAAATATTCCAAATAGTGAAATTACAATTAAAGAGATACATCGAGTAATGAATACTGCTATTTATAATGCAAATATTTTAAATGAGTATGAAATACTTCACGTGTTGCCTTATAATTTTAAATTAGATGACCAAAACTACATTGATGACCCTCTTGGAATGAACGGGAATAGATTAGAAGCATTTGTTCATATTATTACTGCACAAAAAACAAATTTAAATAACTTAAAAAAAGCTGTAAGTGGAGCTGGGATTGAAATTGAAAATATAGTTTTAGCGGGATATGCTTCAAGTATATCAACTATAAAAAATGATGAAAAAGAGCTTGGAGTAGCTGTTATTGATATTGGTGGGGCAACTTGTAATTTGGTGATACACTCTTTAAATTCTGTTAAATATAGCGATTTCTTAGGTGTTGGCTCATATAATATTACAAATGATATCTCTTATGCATTTCATACTCCAATTTCAGTAGCTGAAAAAATAAAAGTTGAATACGGCACTTTATTATCAACTCTGGAAGATGAAGAAAAAATTTTAGAATTGCCTGTTATTGGGGATGAACACTCAAGTAAAGAGGTTTATTTTAGTGATATTCAAAATATCATTAGAGCAAGAGTTGAGGAAACTTTAATTATTTTAGCTAAAAAAATTGAAGAGAGTGGTGAGCAATTAGGTGCTGGTGTAGTATTAACTGGGGGTATGACAAAATTAAAAGGAATAAAAGAATTAGCCTCTAGTGTATTTGGTGATATTCCTGTAAAAATATCAAGACCAAAGGAGATAAATGGTGTATTTAACTCTTTAAAGGACCCTGCTTATTCAACAGTTGTTGGCCTTATTTTATATGGGCTTGGTAAATCAACTCCATATGAAATAGACTCATCAAAAACATTGAATTTCAAAATAAATAAAATAGATAATATAAATTTAGATACTTATCAAGAGATGAAAAACACTAGAGAAGAGTTAGAAAAAATGGATGATGGTGCAGCTCCAGCTGTTACAATGAGTACAAGGCACGATTTAGCTACAATAACAGAGAATCAAAATCAAAAAGGTAACAAAGTTAGCAAATTTTGGCAGTGGATAACTCACCTTTTTTAAAAAGGTTAAAGAGGAGAGAGAATTAAGATGGCTGATATTTTTAAAATAGAAGAAGTTCAACATATCGATGGTTTAACGGGTGCAAAAATTAAAGTAGTTGGTGTTGGTGGCGGTGGCGGAAATATGGTAAATCATATGATTCGACACGGAATAGAAGATGATTCTATTGATTTAATCACTGTAAATACAGATTTACAAGCATTAGGTTCATCTTTAGCACATACTAGAATTCAATTAGGACCTAAACTTACAAAAGGCTTAGGTGCTGGAATGAGACCTGAAATAGGCAGAGATTCAGCGCTTGAAAGTTTTGATTTATTAAAAGAAAAACTTGAAGGTTCTGACATTGTTTTTATTGCTGCTGGACTTGGTGGTGGAACTGGAACTGGAGCAGCTCCAATTGTGGCTCAAGCTGCAAAAGAGATAGGTGCATTGACGGTTGCGGTGGTTACAAAGCCATTTAAATTTGAAGGTAGAAAAAGAGTTAAATTAGCAGAAGATGGTTTAGAAGAGTTGAAAGCTGAAAGTGATTCTATTGTTGTAATTCCAAATGATAAATTATTAACTATAATAGAGCAAAAACTGGGCTTAAAAGAGAGTTTTATGCTTGTAGATGATATTTTATCAAGAGCAGTAACAGGAATGAGTTCGATAATTCTTAACCACGGGCAATCTGATATAAATGTAGATTTTGCTGATGTTAAAACTATTATGGGGCATAAAGGTTTGGCATTAATGGGTGTTGGCGAAAGTCAAGGGGCAAAAGCAGCAACTGAAGCACTTCAAACAGCAATCGAATCTCCACTTTTTGATAATATGAGTATAGTGGGTGCAATGGGTGTTTTAGTTCATTTTTATATTCATCCAAATTATCCGTTACAAGATATTTCTGAAGCAATGGAGCATATAGAAAATAATGTAGATGAAGATGCTCAAGTTATTTTTGGAACTACAACAGATGATAAAATAGAGCAAAATACAGTAAAAGTTACAATTGTTGCAACAGGATTTGAAAAAGATTTAAATGAAAATTCACAAAAAGAGACTTCAAAAGCATTTTCAAAAGAAAAATCAACACTTAATTCAAAAGTAAAACCTACACCAACTCAAGCTCCTAAAAAGGAGGTGGTAGAACAACCTAAAGCAGAGCCTCAAATTAATAGAATGAAAATAACAATTCCAAATAATGAAGATGATTTAGAGTTACCTAGTTATTTAAGATTAAAACAAGGTAGAAATTAATTTTTTTTCTATCCTAGTAGATAATAAAAAAATTGGCATACTTTTTGCTACTTTTATGAAAAACATAAAGGAGTAGCAATGGTAGTTGGTGGTTATTTTATTCCTACACCTTATAAAAATCAAAATTTAAACTTATCAAACTCAAATATGAATAGTGAGTTGGATAAAAATCAACTTAGAGTAAGTATACAACAACAAATTAATCAAAGAATTGAAGATAAAAAAGAAATTCAAGCCGATATTAGTAATTTAACAAATATCGGTCGAATTTTAAATATAAGAGTTTAATGAGATTAGATATTTTTTTAGTCAACAATAATTTTGTTGATAGCCGAAATAAAGCCCAAGAGTTAATAAAAGCTGATAAAGTAAAAGTAAATTCTAAAATTATCAATAAGCCATCTTTTGATATTAATGATGAGATAGTGGAAGTTAATTTAAATGAATTTTATGTAAGTCGTGCAAGTTTGAAACTTAAAAATTTTTTAGATGAGTTGAATTTAAATATTAAAGATAAGATTTGCCTTGATATTGGCTCAAGTACGGGTGGATTTGTTGAGATTTTGCTAGAATATGGTGCAAAAGAAGTTTTTGCAGTTGATGTTGGAAATGAGCAACTTCACCAAAAATTGCGAAATAATGAGCAAGTAAAAGTTTATGAAAATACCGATATTCGGGATTTTTCTACGACTAACAAATTTAGTATCATTACTTGCGATATCTCTTTTATCAGCTTAAATCACATTTTACAATCAATCAATAAGTTAGCAAGTGATAAAATAATACTTCTTTTTAAGCCTCAATTTGAAGTTGGAATTAATGTCAAAAGAGATAAAAACGGTGTTGTAAAAGATGAAGTAGCGATACAAAAAGCAACTATGGAATTTTTAAAAGAGGTTTATAAATTTAATTGGGTATTGCTTAAGCAAAGTTTATCAAAACTAAAAGGTAAAAGCGGGAATGTTGAAGAGTTTTTCTTGTTTGAAAAAGGTGAAAAATGAAAATAAAAATTGAAAATTTTGGAATTATAAAAGAGTTCAATTTTGATAGTGATAAAGATTTAACTATGATTTTTGGACAAAATAATAGTGGAAAGTCCTATGCAATTTCTGTTGCTTATTTAATAATTAAATATTTAATTTCTGAAAATACGAACATGCGACTGTTCTATTTCATAGAAAAAGAATTATTGAATAGTATAGAAAAAATAGATAAAAATAAAATTGAAACTGATATTAAAAGTTATTTAGAAATTGCTCTATCATCTATTTTTCAAAAAACTTTTATTGATGAAATAGAAAAAGCTTTTAATTCAACTTTTGATTCGATAGAAAATTTGCAAAATCAATTATCAAATAATAAAATTAAAATTACTTTGGAGTTTAATTTAATTTCACTTGAAATTATAGAAGAAAAAAAACATTTAAAAGTTCATAATTTTCAAATTATGAAAAAAAATATTATTGCAAAAAAATCAAAAATAAATAAAAAATTTAGAGAAAAAGATAAAAATATAATTTTATATTTTTGTTCTAAAGAGGATTCATTTAATAGTGTAGTTTTAGATTTTATTATTTATTTATTTACAGAATCATTAGAAGAAATAAAAGAAGAAATTATAGATATTCACTACTTACCAGCTTCAAGGTCAGGACTTTATCAGGCATTAAGTGCTTTTGGGCAAATTATTGCTGAACTCTCTAAAAATAGACATTTGATTCGCTCTTCAATAGAATTGCCTAGTATTTCAGAACCATTAAGTGATTATTATTTATCTATCTCTTCCATAAAATCAAAAAAAATTGAAGATAATTTTTGTAATAAAATAGCTTCAAAAATAGAAGAGACTCTTTTAAATGGAAAAGTTAGCTTTGATGAAAAAATTAAAAAAGTTGTATTTGAACCAAATAATACAAATTTAAAATTAGATTTAGGTTATACATCTTCTATGGTTTCAGAAATTTCTCCTATTGTTGCATATTTAAGATATGTAATAAATAATAATTTGAAATATAGATACAGTAGAAGATTTAAAAGAAAAGAGTATAAAAATTCAAAAACAATTATTTTTATAGAAGAGCCAGAAGCACATCTACACCCAAAGATTCAAATAAAACTTATGGAAATTTTTGCAGAACTTGTTAGTGATAATATTAAAATAGTTATAACAACACATAGCGATTATATGTTTAATAAATTTAATAATTTAATCATAGATAAAAAAATAGATAGAGATAAAACACTCTCGATTCAATTTAAAGAGAGTAGCGAGGGAAGTGTTGCAACAGAGTCTCTTTTAGATGAATTTGGTGCAGAAGATGAAAATTTTATTGAAGCATCAGAAGAGTTATATAATGAAAAGTTAGAATTAATTGAAAAATTAAATAGTGAAAATTAATGTTTAGAGAAATTTATAATAATAAAGAGCTTATTTCTATAAAAATGAATTATTGTAATGAGAATAATATTGAGGTTTGCTTAAGTGAAGAGTTGGAAGAAAGTGAAGATAAATTAATTATTTTAAAAATAGATGAATTTTACTCTACTAAAAATATGCTTACTCCTCCAAAATCAATAGATTGTTTAATAATTTTAAAATGCGATAGTAATAGTTGTTATAACTTCTATTTGATTGAGTTAAAAGATATTAAACGCTCTAAAGGCTTTAGTGCAAAGGATATAAGAGATAAATTTGAAACTACTTTTGAAGATTTTATGCAAAATAGATTTAAAGATATTTTTTTAAATGAAGAGTATTGCATTAATAACTTAAAGTGCTATTTTATATCTGACCCATATTGCTATAAAAAGAGAGATTTAAATTTAACAAGAGAAGAGTTTTTAAAAAAGACTCATACAAAAGCTTTAAATACAAAATTTTTAAATTCATTTAAACCATTTAAATTTAGAGATAAAACTTATACAATAACCAATGAAATGCCAAATCCAACAATTAATGAATGTTAAATAAGTTCCTTAATGTTAAAATATGCAAAAGTAAAAACTAAAAGGTAAAAGTGGGAATGTTGAAGAGTTTTTCCTCTTTGAAAAGAGAGAGTGTTAGTGAGTTAGCGATTGGAAGTTTTGATGGAATGCACTTAGCTCATCAAAAATTAATTGAAAAGTTAAGTGAAAATGGTGCAATTTTATTTATTGAGCATAATCGTGGGAATTTAACTCCAAATGAATATAGATGTAAAGTAATCGATAGAGCTTGTTTTTCGTATGATTTAAATGACATAAAAAATTTAAGTGGTGAAGAGTTTTTAAAAAAATTAAAAAGTAATTTTATAAATTTAAAAAAAATTATAGTTGGATATGATTTTGGATTTGGAAAAAATCGCAATCACGATGTGAATGATTTAAAAAAAATGTTTAATGGTGAAGTTGAAATTATAAGTGAAATAAAAATCGATAATATCTCAATTCACTCTTCAACGATAAGAGAAATTTTATTAAAAGGCGATATAAAACTTGCTAATAAACTTTTAAATAGAAATTATAAAATAGTTGGAAATAAAATTAAAGGGCAAGGAATTGGCAAAAAAGAGTTAGTTCCTACGATTAATTTACAAGTGAAGAAGTTTTTACTCCCAAAAAGTGGAATTTATGCTACAAAAACAAAAATGAATAATGAAATTTTTAATTCAGTTACTTTTATTGGTCATCGAATTTCAACCGATAACACTTTTGCAGTTGAAACTCATATAATAGATGAAAATATCGAGTTTAATGAGGGAGAAGTTGAAATAATATTTTTAGATTTTATTAGAGAAAATCAAAAATTTAATTCAATTCAAGAGTTAAAAGAGCAAATCAAAAAAGATATTTTAAAAACAAAAGATATTTTAAAGTTATATTAAAAGGAAAATTGATGGAAGGTTTAGAGTATGGAAGTGGCTACAGTGTTAGCACTGGTGCCTATGTTTTCGCAACTTTAGCACTTATTTATGTGGCTTATATTGGTTTTAAAATTTCAAGAGGTGAAATGAGTTTTAGAGGTGATAGTGTAAAAATGAGTGAAGAAGATAGAGCTAGAGTAAATTCTCAATATAAGTTTTTTATAATTTTAGGTGTGATTTTTGCTAGTTTAATGGTCTTTCTTTATTTATCAAAAAAAGGTATTTTATAAATTTATGCTCCAATACTGTCTTTTTTCCGTATTTTTCTTACACCGTTTTCAACAAAATCCATAATTTTTCCAGCTACATCTATTTTTGTAGTTTTTTCTATTCCCTCCAAACCTGGACAAGAATTCACTTCCATAATAAGTGGACCTCTATTTGATTGGATTAAATCAACTCCTGCAACATCAAGTCCCATTACTTTTGCTGAATGTATAGCTATTTTTTTTTCAGCTTTTGTTAATTTAATAGTTGTTGCTTCGCCTCCACTGTGAAGATTTGAGCGAAAATCATCTTCAGCTCCTTGTCTTTTTATAGATGCTACAACTTCATTTCCAACGACAAATACCCTAACATCAGCACCTCCTGCTTCTACAATAAATTCTTGCACTAAAAAATTTACATTAAGCCCATAAAAAGCCTCTAGTACGGATTTAGCAGCTTTTTTTGTTTCAGCTAAAACTACCCCTTTACCTTGAGTTCCCTCTAATATTTTTAAAATAATCGGAGTTCCTCCAACTTGTTTTATTACATCATTTACATCGCAAAGATTAGATGCAAAGACAGTTTTGGGAATTCCTATGTTATGTTTTGAGAGTATTTGAAGACTTCGCAATTTATCTCTTGAACGATTTATCGCCAAAGAAGTGTTTAAGCTAAAAACTCCAGCCATTTCAAATTGTCTAACAATTGCCGTTCCAAAAAAAGTTCTTGAAGCTCCAATTCTAGGGATTATCGCATCTACATTTTCGATTTTTTTACCATTGTATAAAATTATTGGCAAATTCCGCTCAATTGAAGCACTACATTTTAAAAAATCTACAATTTCGATTTCAAAGCCTTTTTTTAAACCCGCCTCTTGTAATCTCTTTGTAGAGTAGAGTTTTTCATCTCTTGATAAAATTACAACTTTCAATTAAAAGCCTTTTATCAACTCTGTTTTGGGCGAAAAGCTTTAATTACATCTTCATTTGTCTCAATATAAGCCCCCTCAATCAAATCTATACAATATGGAACTGCTGGAAAAACGGCATCTAAACACTCCCTAATAGATTTTGGTTTTCCAGGAAGATTTATAATAAGTGAATTTCCCCTAATTCCCGCACTTTGTCTCGATAAAATCGCCGTTGGCACATATTTTAAACTTACACTTCGCATAAGTTCACCAAATCCATCAAGCATTTTTTCACAAACCGCTTCAGTAGCTTCTGGAGTTACATCTCTTTTTGCTGGACCAGTTCCACCCGTTGTGACGATAAGTGAGCAATTTTGCTTATCTGCTAATTCAATCAATGTCTCTTCAATAACTTTTTGTTCATCTGGAATACATCTATAAACTTCGCTAAAAGGTGTCTTTAAATACTCTTTTAAAGTTTGAATAATCGCCATTCCTGAAATATCTTCATAAATTCCAGCACTTGCTCTGTCTGAAGTTGTAATAATACCGATTTTTAATTCCAAAATTTTTTCCTTTTTTTATTGATTGTTATTGATATTTTCAAAAAACTTTAATTTAGCTTTATATTCATTTTTCATTTTATCATCAAAATAGACAACTTTTATTCTTGATGGTTTAGATTCTAATAGTTCAAAAGATGAAACATTTGTAAAATCAAATCTAGCTTTATCAGGATTTTTACCTGCACTTAAAACTCTACTTTTATAATGAGTTTCTAACTCACCATTTGGCATAGAAATTATATTTATATTTAAAATATTTAAATTTTCTCTCTCATATAAAATTGTAATAAAATAACTTAAGCAAATCTTCTCTTTTGAAGAGTGTTTGTTATAAAAAGTTGGCAAAGCTGGTTCATAAAATCTTTTTGGTTCAAAAGATTCTCCATTTGCTTTTTTTATTTCCGAACGATAACTATTTTGATTTGTGCCAACAAAAATATTTTTAGTAAAATCTCCAATATTATCTGTTTGGACTGTTTTTAAATCAATATGAATAAAAGCATCATTTACTTCAAAAAACATATCAGCTCCAACAGGACAAGAGTTTGGCTGACCAATTGCTTTACCATTAAAAAGTGAATAGATAATTCGCTCCGCTCCAACTGCAAAATCTGAAATTTTTGAATCATATTTTCCAATCCAATCATCTTTTATCTCTTCTTTTGTAGCAAAACCAAACATCATTTCATCTTCTACAAATTTCATAAAATGATAAAATTTATTTAAATATTTTAGTTCTATCTCTTCAATCTCTTTAAAACTCATCATCTAAACCCTTTTTTATCTCTAATGCAATTAATTTTGCTAATTGTGGTGGAACTGCATTTCCAACTTGCCTATGTTGAGATGAGAGTGAGCCATAAAATATAAAATCATTTGGAAAAGATTGTAAAATTGCACACTCTCTAACTGAAAGCCGTCTTTGTTTATTTGGGTGAATTTCAGGTGTTGAAGCTGTTATTGTATCGCTTGGTCTATCCCAGTTTGAAATTCTCAAAGATTGCTCAAATTTTATCTCTTTTTCTTCAAATTCTGTTACAGCTTTATCGTATTTATCACAAAAACCTAAAAGCTTTTTTAACTCCCACCAATCGCTAGGTTTTGGAATACTACCAGATTTATTATCTTTTCTAAACCAATGTCCAGCAGTGTGTGCATATCCAAAATGCTCATCTACTTTTTTGGTTGAAATTCCTTTTTTATTTCTCCACTCTTTTAAATAGTCACAAATTTCAGCTTGATCTACTTTATGTTTTCTACCAAAAAAGAAACTACTTACATTTGTATAAGCTATGTGATTATAAATTTTTTTACCATTTAACTCTATTATTTGATTTGTTTTAGCTTCAACACTTTCAATATTATATAAATGAGAAATACTATCTTTGACCGTTATATGTGGTTTTAAGTCATTATTAAACAGTGAGCAACTCTCAAGTTGGTTATAGTGAGTTTGTTTTGGGAAAGTTATTTTTTTACCAATTCTATTTCCAATTAATATAACTCGCTCTCTAAGTTGTGGAACTCCATAATCAGCACTATTTAAAAGTTTTGCTTCTAGCTCATATCCTAGCGATTTAAAATCATTTTTAATCATTTCAAAAACTTTACCTTTTGCTAAAGATAAAAGTCCCTTTACATTTTCACCTACAAAATATTTTGGTTGTTTATCTTTTACAACTCTAAGTAACTCTTTATATAAAAAATTTCTCTCATCTTTTATACTTCTTTTTGTATTTGCTACAGAAAACCCTTGACAAGGAAAACCTCCAATTACGACATCAACTTTTGATGATGGTATATTTTTACTATCAATTTTTGTAATATCACCACAAACTATATGCTCACCTATATTTTTTGAATAAGTTATCGTTGCATCTTTTTCAAAATCGTTAGCCCAAATAACTTCAAATCCAGCCTCTATAAAGCCTAAATCCATACCACCAGCACCTGAAAAAAGAGATATTAATTTCATTTAGTTGAAACCTTTAAGTATAGACTGCTCTTAATTTTTTAATGTAAAAAAAATTATATAATTTTAGTCTATCTTTGTCAATTTTACTTCTTTAACTAACTTTAGTTAATTTGACAAAAAAGTGTTAAATCACTATAATTTCTAAACTTTAAAACTCTAACTTAAGGAGATTTTATTATGCAAATAAGTGGTGCAAGGATGGTAATTGAAGCCTTGCATAAAGAAAATGTAAGGTATGTTTTTGGCTATCCAGGTGGGGCTATTATGAATGTGTATGATGAAATTTATAAGCAAAATTATTTTAAACATATATTAACTAGACACGAACAAGCGGCAGTTCATTCAGCTGATGGATATGCAAGAGCTAACGGTGAAGTTGGGGTTGCTATTGTTACGAGTGGACCTGGATTTACAAATGCAGTTACGGGAATTGCAACAGCGTATATGGACTCAATTCCAATGGTTATAATCAGTGGACAAGTCCCAACAACCCTCATTGGAACAGATGCTTTTCAAGAGATTGATGCAGTTGGAATTAGTAGACCTTGCACAAAGCATAATTATTTAGTAAAAAATCTTGCTGATTTACCTAGAATTTTAAAAGAAGCTTTTTATATTGCAAAAACGGGAAGACCAGGACCTGTTTTAGTTGATATTCCAAAAGATATTACAGCTGAAATAGGTGAATTTAAATATCCTAATGAAATAAGTTTGCAAACTTATAAACCAACAATTAAGGGTAATCCTAAGCAAATTAAAAAAGTTGTTGGTGTGATTGCTGAAGCAAAAAGACCTATTTTATATATAGGTGGTGGAGTAATTTCAAGCAATAGTGTAGATTTAATTAGAGAATTTATAAAAATAACTGAAATTCCAGCAGTTGAAACTTTAATGGCTAGAGGAGTGCTTGAACACGATAATCCTCATTTACTCGGAATGGTTGGAATGCACGGAAGTTATGCAGCAAATATGGGAATGCACGAAACTGATTTAATAATCGCTTTTGGACCTAGATTTGATGATAGAGTAACAGGAAAATTAAGCGAATTTGCAAAAAATGCAAAAATAATTCATGTAGATATTGACCCAACAAGCATTGGTAAACTTGTACATATAGATTATCCTATAGTTGGGGATTTACGAGAAGTTTTAAGTGAAATGTTACCTCTTATTAAAGAAAAAGTTGATAAAGAAAAATATGCTGGTTGGAGAAAGATAATTGAGCGATACAATCAAATTCATCCTATGGATTTTGATGAAGGATTTAGTAAAATTTTAAAACCTCAATGGGTTATTAGACAAACGGGTAAAATTTTAAGAGATAAAGCAATTATTTCAACTGATGTTGGACAACACCAAATGTGGACGGCTCAATTTTATCCATTTGATTTTCCTAGACAATTTTTAACGAGTGGTGGGCTTGGAACTATGGGTTATGGCTTTCCAGCAGCAATTGGAGCTAAAAGAGCATTTCCTGAAAAGATAGTTATTAATTTCACTGGTGATGGCTCAATTTTAATGAATATTCAAGAGTTAATGACAGCCGTTGAGCAAAATTTACCTGTAATTAATATTATTTTAAATAATAATTATTTGGGAATGGTAAGACAGTGGCAAACTCTATTTTATGAAAATAGAATTTCTGAAACTGATATTTCAGCTCAACCAAATTTTCAAATGTTAGCTGAGAGTTTTGGGGGAGTTGGATATAAAGTTAATACAAAAGAAGAGTTTGAAAAAGCCCTAAATGATGCAATTAAATCAAATAAAGTAGCATTAATTGAAGTTATAGTTGATAGAAATGAGAATGTTTTACCAATGGTTCCTGCTGGTGGTGCATTGTATGATATGATACTTGAGCTAAAGGATGAGTGATGAAAAGTAGAAGAGTAATATCGGTTATCGTATTAAATGAACATAGTGTATTAGCTAGGATTTCTGGGCTTTTTGCTGGAAGAGGTTATAATATAGAAAGTCTTACAGTCGCTCCTATTCCAGAAAGTGAGCTTTCTCGCCTTACAATTGTAACTTTTGGAAATGAGAAAATACTGGAGCAAATTTCAAAACAATTGCATAAATTAATCCCTGTTTTAAAAGTTATTGAACACAAAGATATTATCGAAAAAGAGATGGTTTTAGTTAGATTTCCAATAGAAGATAATAGTTGCATTAGCGATATAGATTCACTTTGTCAAGTTTATAATGGTAAAATTTTGAATGTTCCTCAAAATTACATAATTGCAATGGTAGCAGACTCACCAGAGAGAGTTGAAAATTTTATAAAAACAGTTAAAAGATATAATCCAAAAGATATTGTGAGAAGTGGAGTTGTTTCGGTGGAGACAATTTAAATGAAACTCTCTTACATTACTCAATTTTTAAATTTAAATTTTGATTTAAAAGATGATAAATATAATATTGAAATAAAGGCTTTAAATACTTTAGCTGAAGCTAAAACTAATGAGCTTACTTTTTTTAATAATAAAAAATATGAAAATGAGTTAAAAACTACGAAAGCAAGTGCAATTTTAATAGAAGAAAAATATTTAAATTTAGTTTCAAAAAATACAATTTCATTAATTTCAAAAGAGCCTTATGTAGATTTAGCAAAACTTTCAAAACTATTTGCAAAGCCATTAATACAAAAGAGTGGAAATGAGCCTAAAATAGGCGAAAATATTACAATTATGCCAAATGTTTATCTTGGTAAAAATGTAATTATTGGCAAAAATGTGACTATTATGGCTAACTCTTTTATTGGAGATTTTGTAGAGATTGGCGGAAATAGTATAATTTATCCAAATGTTAGCATTTATAGAGATTGCAAAATTGGGGAAAATTGCATAATTCATTCAGGAGCCGTTATCGGAAGTGATGGCTTTGGATTTGCACATACTAAAGAAGGCAAACATATAAAAATCTATCAAAATGGGAATGTAATTATTGAAAATGATGTAGAAATTGGAGCAAATACTACAATTGATAGGGCAGTTTTTGGCTCAACGATAATTAAATCAGGAACTAAAATTGATAATTTAGTTCAAATCGGGCATAATTGTTTGATTGGAGAAAATTCAATAATTGTCTCTCAAGTTGGAATTTCAGGTTCAAGTGAACTTGGTAAAAATGTTATAATGGGTGGACAAAGTGCAACAGCAGGTCATCTTAAAATTGGTGATTTTGCCACAATTGCAGCAAGAGGTGGAGTTACAAAATCTATCAAAGGCAATAAAGTTTATGCTGGTTTTCCACTGATGGAACACAAAGAGTGGTTAAAACTTCAAGCAAAAATTTCAAAATTAAATAAGGAGTAAAAAATGTCTAAAAATGAACTTTTAAAAACAATCCCTTTAAGTGGTACAGAAAATGGTGTAATTTTAATTTCAAATATGGTTGAACCTTATGGCGATGCATCGCATTCAGTTGTAAGCATTGGCATTTCACTAAAAGGCGATGTGAATAATCCTGATTGGAAGGCACATATTCCATATTCAAATGTAGATGAAGTAATAAAAGCTATGCAAGAGGCAAAAGATAAGTTTGGAAAATAATTTCCAAACTTTTTAATCTTCTTATGCCTATTTTAGTTACAATTTAGTAAAAAACTTCTCTTAAACTTCTATCTACTTTTATGCTATACTACAATAAATATCAAATAAAGAGGGCAAAAATATGCAAACTCTACTAATTTCTTTAATTTTACTTCCATTTGTTTTTGGTTTTTTAACTATTTTTAGTGCTAGGTTTTACAAACCTTTGGCTTGGATTTTTGTTTTATCGCTCATATCTCTTAGTAGCTTAGCTTTTATTGATGCTGGGACTTATAGTGTTAGTTTACCTCATCAGATACATCTACTTTTTCAAGTGGTTGATGTAATTTTGATTTTATACTTTTTATATCAAGGTATTAAGTTTAAAAGTACTTTAGTTAGACTTTTTGCATTAACCCAACTCATCTTATTTAGTTGTCTTTTATATGTTTTACCATCGGCAAATGAGTTTGATATTGTGGTTGATAATCTTTCGCTTTTTATGTTTATGCTTATAAATATAGTTGGTGGAATGATTGTAATTTATGCTTTAGGTTACCTTGATTATGAAGATTTTAGTGAGCAAAAAAAGAGAAATTTTATCGCGATTTTAATTGCATTTTTGGGAGTTATGAATTTTATAGTTGTGGCTAATAATTTAGAGTGGTTCTTTTTAGCTTTTGAAATTACTACACTAGCATCATATTTGCTAATTAGATATAGATTTGATGCTATTTCGATTGAAAATTCACTTAGGGCTTTGTGGATGAACCAAGTTGGAGGAGTTGCACTTTTAATTGGAATGTTAATTTTAATTTCAAAAGAAGTTCCAATCTATTTTAATACAATTTTAGAGTATAAAGAAATTTCATTTTTAGCTTTTGCAATAATTGCAGTTGCAGGACTTGTAAAAGGAGCTCAACTTCCTTTTGATAAATGGCTTTTAGGTGCAATGGTTGCTCCAACTCCTGTTAGTGCGATACTTCACTCTTCAACAATGGTTAAAATTGCACCATTTTTAATCTTAAAACTCTCACCATTATTGATTGGAACTTTGACGGGGAATATTATCGCTATTTTTGGAGGTTATATTTTGGTTAGTGCTTCACTTTCAGCATTAAACGAAGAGAATTTCAAAAAGATTTTAGCGTATTCAACTATCGCACTTTTGGGCTTAATGATAGCACTTGGAGGTATAGGAACAAATTTAGCAATTGCAGCAAGTTTACTTTTAATTTGGTTTCACGGTATTTCAAAAGCGATGCTATTTTTACAAGCTGGAAATTTAGAAAAACTTTATCACAAAAAAGAGATTGAAAGCTTAAATGGACTTTTAAATACCGCACCAATTACAACTTTATTTATTATAGTAGGATTTGCAAGTTTAACTCTTCCACCTTTTGGAGGATTTTTGGCTAAATGGTTGGCACTTGAGGGAGTTAGTCAAATTTTATTATTAATTGCGATGAGTTTGGGTGGAGTTTTATTAGTTGTTTTATATTTTAAAGTTAGTGCAAGAGTTTTAATCAAAGAAAATGAGGGCTTTATTAGAGAAAAAATTCCATTTAATATGCTTTTTCCAAATGTAGTTTTATCTCTTATATTAGTAGTTTCAGCGATTTTTTTAGCCCCGATTTTATCAGATATCATTTCTCCAATTGCAATGCAAATTTCAAACACTCAAAGCTTAATCACTTCTAAAAATTTAAGTTTTTCGATAGGTTTTAGTGAAATTCCTTTTTGGCTAATTTTAACTAGCTTAATTTTAATGATTTTAATTCCACTTTTAAGCTTACTTCATTTTAAAAATATCGATAGAACAAAAGTTTATAATTGTGGCGAGAGAGTTGAGATTAATTTAGCATCATATTATTTTGCAATGCCATTAAAATGGTTTGCTTTAATAGGTGGAATTTTTTATATTATAGTGATAGTTTCAGGAGTTGTAAAATGATTAGTTTTTTAGCCATACTTTTTGCCCCAATTATCGGTGGTTTTGTTTATGGATTTGAGAGAGTTTTGAAAGCTAGAATGCAAAATCGTCAAGGTCCAAGTGTTATTCAGCCATTTTATGACTTTTTTAAATTGCTTGATAAAAGAGCGATGATAATTCACTCACTTCATGCAAGTTTAGCAATCTTACATTTTTTTGCGATGTGGGTAACTTTAGCACTTTTTATTTTAGGAGTTGATTTATTAATGGTGATATTTTTTCACCTAATCGCAAGTTTCATTTTAGTCATCGCAGGATTTTCAGTTCGCTCAACTTATAGCCAAATAGGTGGAGTTAGAGAACTTTTAAGTATTTTAAGTTATGAGCCAATTTTAATTCTTAGTGCAATCGCTTTTTATATGATAACAGGCTCATTTGAAGTAGCTAAAATCATAAATAGTGACTTTTCATTTTTTATTGTTTTACCTCTTTTTATCGCGGTTTTAATCACTCTTCCAATCAAACTCAAAAAATCCCCTTTTGATGTAGCTGAAGCCCACCAAGAGATAATAGGCGGAGTTGAAATAGAGTATAGTGGAATTTTTTATGAAGCACTATATACTGCCAAATGGCTTGAGTATATTTTTGCTTATGCTTTCATCTTTTTATTTGCAGGAAGCAACTATATTTTAGGTGCAATTTTGGTAGTTTTTTCATTTTTATTAATCAATTTAATTGATAATTCAACTCCAAGAGTTAGTTATTCACAAATGCTAAAAATCGTATTTTGGATAAGCTTGCCTTTAGCATTTATAAATTTATTGATGGTTAGTTAAGGAGTTAATTATGTTTGAAAAATATAGAAAAAAATCGCCGTGGATACTTCATTATAATGCTGGAAGTTGCAATGGGTGTGATATAGAAATACTAGCTTGTTTAGCTCCAAAATTTGATGTTGAGAGATTTGGAATGTTAAATCGAGGTAATCCAAAACAAGCTGATATTTTGCTTGTAACTGGTCCAGTAACTCACCGAAGTCGTGAGCGACTTGTGGAGCTTTATACTCAAATGCCTGAACCAAAAGTTGTAGTTGCAGTTGGAAGTTGCACTTGTAGTGGTGGGGTTTTTAGAACTATGTATAATGTAGAAAATGGAGTAGATAGATATATACCAGTTGATGTTTATGTGGGTGGATGTGCTGCTAGACCAGAACAAATTATTGATGGAGTTGTAGAAGCTTTGGGTATTTTAGAAAATAAAAATAAAGAAATAGAAAAGCCAATAAAATTATTTGGAAAATTGTTTGAAAACATATTTGGACAAACAGATAGAACAGAAATAAGTAAGAGAGTAGGGGAATAGTAATTATTCAGTGGGGTCGTTAGCCCCACATTGTTAATATATTGGATATAAAAATCCAATAATTAACAGAATAATTACTACTTGGATTAGCATTGAATTAACCTTTCACACGGATTTCCCACCCACCCCAACCAAAAAAAAAGGCAAGATAGAAAATTCTATCCTGCCTCTCACCGTACTATTTGGGGTAACGACTCCCAAAAGGTTAATTTATACTAATTCAATAGCTATTATTGTATCAAATTTCAAAAAAGGAATCAAATGACAAAAATAAAAACAACACTAGGAACTTTAAAAGATGATATAAAAAAATTTTCAGATTATAATGTTTGGAGATTTGTAACTATTAATGGGCTTGATTTAGGCGAAAAGCTTGAGATTCAATGGGTATTTGCAAGATATGATATGGATAGAATTTTAATGCTTTATACTGAAATTGAATATGAAACTCCTATTCCATCTGTAAAAGATATTATTCCATCGTCTTGGATTGCTGAAGCTGAAATGAAAGATTTACTTGGTGCAAATTTTGAGTTTGCTAAAAAAGGTGCATTTTTAGAGCCTGATGCAAAAGAAAATCCACTAAGGAAAGCAAAATGAAAAAAGAGTTAAATATTCCATTTGGTTCACAACACGTTGCACTACTTGAACCACTTAGATTTAATTTAATAACTGAAAATGAAAAAATTAAAGATGTAGAGTTTGACTTTGGTTATGTTCATCGTGGGGTTGAGAAAGCTTGTACAGAAAAATTTAAATACAAACAAGTTGGATATGTTGTAGCTAGAGTTTGTGGGCTTTGTGCGATAACTCACACAACAACTTATACTTTGGCGATAGAGACACTTTTAGGGCTTGAGACAAATAAAAGAATAAATTATCTTAGGATGCTTGTGTTAGAGATGGATAGAATTCACTCCCATATGCTTTGTTTGGCTCACACGGGTGAGAGTGCTGGATATGAAGCTTTATTTATGAGAGTTATGAGAGATAGAGAACTTATAATGCAAGCTCAAGAAACACTAACTGGTGGGCGAGTGCAATTTGATTATGTTAGCATTGGTGGAGTAAATCGTGATTTAACCACTGAAATTGCAATTGTTTTAAAAGAGAAATTAGCAAAATTAAAAGAGGTTATAAAAGAGATAAAAGAGTTATTTTTAGGTAATCCTATGCTTTCACTTAGATATAAAGGTATTGGAGCAATTGAGGCAAATGAAGTAAAAAAATATGCAACTGTCGGAGTTTTAGCTAGAGCTGCTGGAGTTGAGAGCGACATAAGAGCTGAAAGTAAGCGACTTCCTTATGATGAGATTGGATTTAAAATTATTGTCGAAAATGGCGGAGATATTCATTCAAGAAATATGGTAAGACTTCGAGAGATTGAAAATTCAATTGAAATGATTGAAAATATTATCAATAATTTGCCAGAAGGTGAAATAAATTTAAAGATAAAGGGCAAACCAAACGGCGAAGCTGTTGCACATATTGAAGCCCCACGAGGTGAGCTTTTTTATTATTTAAAAGGTGATGGTGGGCAATATCTTGATAGGCTTAGAATAAAAACTCCAACCTACTCAAACATTCCAGCGATGATTGAAATTTTTAAAGGTGAAGAATACTCAAGTGTTCCTGCAATTCTTGCCTCATTTGACCCTTGTATGTCTTGTACTGCAAAATAAGGAGAAATTATGTTAAAAGCTATGATTGATGGATTTTTAAATATTTGGAGAACTCCTGCAACTTCAACTTATCCTGCAACTCCGCTTAAGGTAGAGCCAAAATATCGAGGTTTGATAAAATACTCAAAAGAGCATTGTATTTTTTGCGATAATTGTGAAAAAGTTTGCCCACCAAAAGCGATACTTTTCACTCAAGAATTAGATGGCTCAAAAGAGTATAATTATAATCCATATTTATGTATTTATTGTGGGGAGTGTGTGAGAGAATGCCCAAAAATACTTGAAGCTCTTTGGCAAGATGAAGAGGTTTGCAAACCAGCAATCAAAGAGGCTGAAGTTAATAGTAAATGGTTTGAACTTGAGATAAAAGCAAAAGAGACTAGAGAGGCTTATAAAGAACATAAAAAAGCTAAAAAATCTTAAAATTTTGATATTATACATTTACATATTGATTACTTTGGAGATTTAATGGAAGAGACTGTAAAGAAGTTAACTAAAAAAGCCACAAAACACTCAAGATTAGATTTTTATAGACTTGGTGGGGCTATTTTATTTATGATAATAGTTATGGGGTACACATTTATTAAAAATGGTGGAATTCCACAAGTTACATTTTTAGCAGTTGCTGCAATGGTTGGCGGTTATATGGCTATGAATATAGGTGCTAATGATGTTGCAAACAATGTTGGTCCAGCTGTTGGTTCAAAGGCTTTAACTTTAACTGGAGCAATAATAATCGCTGGAATTTTTGAAGCAAGTGGTGCTTTAATCGCTGGAGGTGATGTTGTTGGTACAATTAAAAATGGAATAATTGACCCTGCTTTAATTCCTGATGTAAATGTATTTATTTGGGTAATGTTAGCTGCACTTTTTGGTGGGGCAATATGGCTGAATTTAGCCACAGCAATTGGTGCTCCTGTTTCAACTACACACTCTATTGTTGGTGGAGTAATGGGAGCTGGAATAGCTTCTAGTGGATGGGATATAGTAATTTGGTCAAATATGGGTTCAATCGCTTCAAGTTGGGTGATTTCGCCAATTTTAGGTGGAATTATTGCTATTTTATTTTTATATATCATAAAAAAAACTATTTTTTATAAAGATAATATGTTAGAGAATGCACAAAAAGTTGTACCTATTTTAATCTCAATTATGAGTTTTGCTTTTGTTACATATTTGACTTTAAAAGGCTTTGATAAACTCCTTAAAATGAGTTTTACTTCAGCTTTAGGTATAGGAGTAATGTTTGGAGTATTAACTTATTTAATAATAAAACCTTTAATTTATAAAGCTTCGATGAAAATGGCAAATGCAAGAAGTGATATAAATTCTCTCTTTACAATTCCTTTAATTTTTGCTGCTGCTTTACTTAGTTTTGCTCACGGAGCAAACGATGTTGCAAATGCAATTGGACCATTAGCTGGAATTTATGATGCAATAATGACGGGTGAAATATCTCAAAAAGCCCCTATTCCTATGTGGGTAATGCTTGTTGGTGCGATTGGAATTTCACTAGGACTTGCAATGTATGGACCAAAGCTTATTAAAACGGTTGGAGATGAAATTACTGAACTTGACCAAGCAAGAGCGTGGGCGGTTGCGATGTCTTCGGCTATTGTTGTAATTATTGCTTCGTGGTTAGGGCTTCCTGTTAGTTCTACTCACATTGCAATTGGTAGTATTTTTGGAGTTGGATTTTTAAGAATTTACATTCACAAACAGTATGAAGATAAAATAGCAGGAATTAAACAAGCCCATATTTTAGCATTAAATGAGAAAATTTTAGAATTTCAAACTCAATTAAACACAACAAGTGATGAGGTTGAAAGAGTAGAATTAATACAATTAATTGACGAGAAAAAAAGCGAATTGAAAGATGCTGAAAACGGAAAAATAGAATTTAGCAATAAAGAGAAAAAAGAGTTGCATAAAATTGGTAAAAAAGAGCATATTAAAAAAGAGATGATGATGAAAATCATTGCTGCTTGGTTAATTACAGTTCCAGTTTCAGGTCTTATTGCGGCTATTTTATACTTTACAATTAGAGGAATTATGCTTTAAATTTCTCTTTTTTCATATTTTCTTCATTTTTATTGACAAATCATTATGTTTTTAAATATACTACCATTATCTTTTGCAAAAGAGGATTTATCTATGGATTTAGATTTAGAGTTAAAACTAGTTTCACAAAATAAAAGCTTTTATTTAGAAAAATTTATATCATTACTTAAAGCAATCAAAAAAACGGGTTCTATTTTACAAGCAACTCAATTGGCTGAAATTAGTTATAAAAATGGTTGGGATATTTTAAATATTATGAATAACCAATTTTCAAATAAAATTTTTATAACTGAAACAGGTGGTAAAAACGGCGGTGGTACAAAACTTACACCTTTTGGTGAAAAAGTGTTGATATTTTATGAAGAGTTCTTGCGAGAAAGGGAGTTTTTTATAAATTTAATGTCTAAAAAACTTGATTTAAATAGTGATGAACTATATTTTATACAAAGGAGATTTAGTATGCTTTTAAGTGCTAGAAACCAATTACACGGACAAATATCTGAAATAAGAGTTGGTGCAGTTAATGTTGAAGTTATTGTAAAGTTAAAAAGTGGTGATTTAATTCACGCAACTATTACAAAAGATGCAAAAGAAGAGATGTCTCTTAGTGTTGGTCAAAATGCGGTAGCTATTTTTAAAGCTTCAAGTGTATTAATTTCAGATGATTTTAATATAAAAATTAGTGCTAGAAATAAACTAGCAGGAACTATCTCTAAAATAGAGGTTGGTGCAGTGAATGTTGAAGTTGTGATTGATGTAAATGATGAAGTTAAAATCTTTGCAATTATCACGAAAGAGGCAAAAGATGAGTTAAAATTAGAGGTTGGTAAAAAAGTTTTAGCAATCATTAAAACAAATAATTTAATGATTGGAGTTTAAAAATGATAAAAGTTTTATTTAGCTTAATTTTTCCCCTCTTTTTATTTGCTGGTGAAATCAAAGTTGCTGCGGCCGCAGACTTAATTTATGCTTTTGAAGAGATTAAAAAAGTGTATGAAGAGAAACATAAAGATGATAAATTAAAAATTTCACTTGGTTCAAGTGGTAAAGCTACAACCCAAATTATAAATGGTGCACCATATGACATATTTTTTTCAGCTGATATGAAATATGTACAACAATTAAAAGATGAGGGGTTTGTAGTAAGTGAGCCAAAACCTTATGCTTATGGAAGAGTTGGACTTTTTGTATTAAAAGATAAAAAATTTGACATCAGCAAAGGAATTGAACTTTTAAAAGATAAAAATATTAAAAAAATAGCAATCGCCGACCCAGCTCACGCACCTTATGGAGTTGCCGCAAAAAACTCTTTAATAAGTCAAAAATATTATGACTTAGTGAAAGATAAATTAGTTTTAGGTGAAAATGTTTCTCAAGCAGCTCAATTTATAACAAGTGGTGCAGCTGATATTGGCATAATTCCAATTTCATTAGCATTAAGTGAAACTCTAAAAAAATTGGGTGAATTTTATCTATTCCCAAAAGAGTGGCACAATGAAATTCTCCAAGGTTATGGAGTCACAAAAAATGGTGCAAATAATAAAAGTGTAAAAAAATTTGAAGAGTTTATAAGCTCAAAAGAGGCTAGAGTTATCTTTGAAAAATATGGATTTAGCTTACCAAATGAGTAAAAATTAATATGTTTGATGTGATGTTTGATAGTGGCTTTTGGATACCATTTGAATTAACTCTAAAATTAGCAACTATCACTACAATTTTTCTTTTTATAATAGGCATTCCAATAGCCTATTATATAGCTTTTAGTAAAAGCCGTTTTATATCTATTTTTGAAGCCATAATTGCTATGCCTTTAGTATTACCTCCTTCAGTTTTAGGTTTTTATTTTTTATTAATGTTTAGCAATAGTGGCTTTTTAGGAAGTTTTTGGAATGACATTTTTGGGCATCAATTAGCATTTCATTTCGATGGACTTGTGATTGGCTCAATCATTTTTAGTTTGCCTTTTATGGTTCATCCACTTACAAATGGCTTTAAATCTATAAATAAAAATCAAATTGAAGCCTCTTACACAATGGGTAAAAGTAAATTTATAACTCTAATAAAGATTATTTTACCATCGATGAAACCATCATTAATTACAGGTGGAGTTATCTCTTTTGCTCATACTGTCGGAGAATTTGGAGTAGTTTTGATGATTGGTGGAAATATTGATGGTGAGACAAAAGTGGCTAGTATTGCAATATATAATGAAGTAGAAGCCCTAAATTACACGACTGCTCACTCTTACTCTTTGATTTTATTTGCATTTTCGTTTTTGGTGCTTTGGCTTGTATATTTTAAAGTTTCAAAAGATAAAAAAGGTCTATTTTAATGATAAAAATTGATATAAAAAAGAGACTTTTAGGAGCATTTGGAGCTATTGAATTTGAATTAAATCACACTTTTAATCATAGCGATTTTTGGGCTGTTTTTGGAGAGAGTGGAGTTGGTAAAACTACACTTTTGAGAATAATTGCTGGACTTGAAGAGGCTGATAGTGGGATAATTGAAGTTGAGGGAAAAATTTGGTTTGATAGCGAAAAAAAAATAAATTTATCACCTCAAAAAAGAGAAGTTGGGTTTGTATTTCAAGATTATGCTTTATTTGAAAATATGAGTGTGATTGAAAATATTTTATATGCTCAAAAAATAGAAAATGAAACTAAAGCCAAAGAAATTTTGCAAAAAATGAGATTAAGTGATTTGGCAAACCGAAAACCAAGCTCACTTTCAGGCGGTCAAAAACAAAGAGTTGCATTAGCTAGAGCAATTGCACAAGAGCCGAAAATATTGCTTTTAGATGAGCCACTTTCAGCACTTGATTATATAACAAGGTCAGCTTTACAAGATGAGTTAAAAACTGTACATAATATGTTTAAATTGACAACTTTGCTTGTTTCTCACGATAGAAGTGAAGTTTTTAAATTGAGTGATTTTGTTTTGTGGATAAAAAATGGAAAAGTTTTTAATTTTGGTAAAGTTAAAGATGTTTTTTTGCCTAAAAATATATCAAATGAATTTTCACTTTTAGGTGAAATTATAAGCATTGAAGAGCGAGAGAATTTTAAAATTGCTATAATTGTAGTTGGACAAAATATTATTGAAGTTAAATTAAATGAAGATGAAGCAAAAAATTATAAAATAACTGGGGAAGTTATGATTGTTTTAAAGGAATTTAATCCAACGATATCGCCAATTTCTTAATATCTTCACTCAAAATAAAAACCTCATCAAAACAGTCTTTATAAAATGGATATGTAATTTCATAAAAACTTTCCTTATCTTCATATAAATTTATACACCATTTAAAGTTTATATTTTTACTTTTCAGTGCATTAATCGAAAGGAGTGTATCGTTAATTGAGCCTAATTTTGATGGAGTTACCAAAAGAGTTTTATCAATTTCAAGAAAATTTATCAAATCTAACATAAAAAAATCTTTTTTAATAGGAACCATCAAACCTCCAGCCCCTTCGATTAATAAAATATCGCAACTAGACTCAAATCTTTTTAAATGATTTTTTAACATAGGTAAATCTATCTGCACATTTTCACTTTTACTTGCAACATATGGTGAAGCTGGAAGTTTAAACTGATATGGCACAACTTCACAAATTCCATAAATAAACTCTTCATTGTATTTATAAACCTCCTCTAAAAGTAAACTTCCGTCTAATGGAATATCATTTACTCCAGTTTCAATTGGCTTAAACACTCCAACTCGAAAGCCTCTTTGAGATAAACTCTCAATTAAAAGTTTACTTACATAAGTTTTGCCAACATTTGTATTTGTTGCAGTTATAAAAATTTTTTTCAAAGATTTTTCCTTTACTCTTGCGAATCTATTTGTTCAGGTTTTAACTCCTCTTTTGCATACTCTAAATGAAGTTTATTATCATAGAAAAACTTAACTAAATCAGGGTCAAGTTCAGAATCTTTAATCATAAAGCCAATTATTTTTTTAACTTCAGTAAGTGTTTTTGCATCTTTATATGGTCGGTCAGGTGCAGTTAATGCTTCAAAAATATCTGCTAGTGCTAAAATTCTTGATTCAAGACTTAAATCTTGCGCACTAAGTCCTCTAGGATAACCTTTTCCATTTAATTTTTCGTGGTGATTTCCAGCAATTTCTGGTACATTTTTAAGTTTTTTAGGGAATGGTAATTGATTTAGCATCTTTAAAGTCATAGTTGCATGATTTTGAATTATATCCCGCTCTTTATCGGTTAGTGTACCTTTTCTAATTGATAAATTTTCAACTTCATTTTCGCTTAAAAGATTTGTCTCTTCATTTGCTATTTTAATCTTTTCTTGTGCAATCTCCTTAACTCTTGTAATTTTTGCATCAGCCATAAATTCGCCACCAATATTACACACTCTAATAAATTCAAAGTCATCTTCAAGCTTTTTAATTTGCTCATTAAAAGCTTCTTCAAGCCCATTAATATGCTCTAGCTCATTCTTTTCCATAGCTTTCATTCTTACTCTTAAATACTCTATTTCAACATCTCGTTTTAATATTTCAAATTTAGATTTAATAACATTTATTCGGTCACAAATTGTCTCAAGTTTTGTAGATTTATCCATCACATATTCAGGAGTTGTAATTTTTCCCATATCGTGCATCCAAGCAGCGATATTAATCTCTCTTAATTGTTCGCTATTATATTTAATATCTTTGAACATTCCCTCGTTATCTTTATTTATCGCATCAGCTACCATTAGTGCAATTTTTGCAACTCGTCTGATATGACCGCCAGTATAAGGCGATTTTTCATCGATTGCCGAAGCGATTGTTTTGATAACTGCATTTAAAAACTCTTCTAAATCTTTTACTAATTTTGTATTAGTAATCGCAACAGCAGCTTGAGAAGCGAGTGAGAGAGTTAAATCTCTATCTTCTTTTGAGAATTCAATTGTTTTTCCACTTTTATCAAGTCGGTTAATAAGTTGCAAAACTCCTATATTTTCGCCCTCATAATTTCGCATCGGAATAACAAGCATTGATTTTGAGCGATAACCAGTTCCTGTATCAAACTTTTTAGTTCCTTCAAAGTTAAAACCTTTGACATAATAAACATCTTCAATATTAATAACTTCGCCAGTTAATGCACAATAAGTTGCAACCATTTGAGAGTTTTGAGTGCCATCATCATTATAAAGTTTTAATGGAGGCCAAGTAATCTCTCCTCCTGTTCCACCCATTTTAATTCCTAATGAATTTGTTTCAACAACTTTAAAATATAAATGTTTTGCATCATCTGATTTAAGATAAAGTGTTCCACCATCAGAATTTGTGAATTTTTTTGCTTGATGAAGTATCATATCAAGTAGTTTATTCAAATCATTTTCAGCCGAAAGTGCAATCCCAATTTCATTTAATGTTTTAATGTGGTCAAATTGCTTTTCTGTGAAGTTTTTAACTTCAGAAAGCACAGTATTTAAAAGTTGATTTATATCTTTATTATCCGTAAATTGTATCATTTACAATCCCCTTTAGAGTACGATTATCTCTTCTTGTAATTCTATTTTAAAATTCTCATACACTCTTTTTTTTGCTAAATTTATTAACTCTTGTGCATCTTCAAATGTGGCACTTCCTAAATTAATTAAAAAATTTGCATGAACTTGACTGAAACAAGCTTCGCCTATTTTATACCCTTTTAACTTTACCTCTTCCAAAAGTCTACCCGCAAAATCGTTTTTTGGATTTTTAAAGCAACTTCCCGCACTTGGTTCTTTTGGTTGATTTAGCCTAAAATTTAAAAGTGTTTTTAAGAGTTCATTTGAAAATCCATATTCAACTTTGAATATAACTTCATAAATAATATCATTTATATTTGTAAATCTATAATCATAAATCACATCTTCTTTATTAATATATCCATTTTTTGTCTTAATTGCTATTAAATTATTAAAAATCTCATAACTCTTAACACCTGCATTCATTTTTACAATACCTCCGATACTACCAGGTAGTTTTAATAAAAATTCAAAATTTGCAATATTATTTTTTTTACAAAACGATAATAACTTTCCACTACTAACACTTGCACCAACATATAGTAAATTATTTTTTAGTTTAATATAATCAAACTCTTTTGAAAGTATTGCTAATTTTTTTGGCTTAGGAGAAATAAGCAAATTATTCGCTTCTCCAACTATTTTATATTCATCGTAATTATCAATTTCTTTAATCATCAAAACATCAAAAGTTGAGCCTATTTTAATACTTGAATATTTAGAAAAATCAATTTGCCTAATCAAAACATAAACTCTGGTATCATATTTATTAACCTTGTGGTAAATTCTATCATTAAATTCATCATCCAAGGCATAGTTAAAATAATCACAATAACTACTATTATAATTTTAGGAATAAAACTTAATGTCATTTCATTTATTTGAGTTGTGGCTTGAAAAATACTAACCGCTAAACCTGCAATTAATCCTGCAATAAGTGTAGGAAGTGCCAAATAAAGGGCTATTTTAAATGTCTCAACTCCTAAAGCTATAAGCTTTGCCTCTTCCAAAATTACTCCTAAGAAACTATTATTTTTTTGTGAATTTCATTAAATTCATTTAAATTTATATTTAATTCATTTGCTAAATTCTTAAATTCGCTAAAATTTGCATCTTCTAAAAATTTAATTAATTTTAAAAATTTACCCAATTTTCCGTCTTCTCTAAGTATTGCATATTTTATCTCATCTGGTAACACCATATGTGTTAAAATTTCCTCTTTTGAAGTTGAAAGTGCAACATCAATCAAGGATAAAAGCCCAACCATAAAAGCACTCTCTTTTTTATCGCTTAAGCTTTCCAAATATTTAGCTCTTTTTAGTGCCTCTTTTGAGAGAATATTCTCTTCAAATTTTTCTTTAGAATTCTCTTCGCTTGTGCCTTCTAAAAAAGTCAAAAACACAATCCATTTCTTAAGTGCATCTAAACCTAATAAAACAATTGCATGTTTAATGGAAGTTATCTCTTTTCTAAGTGAAAGTAGTGGAGAGTTTAAAACACTTAAAAGTTGAAAACTAAGAGTTGGGGCTTGTTTAAAAATTTCAACAATTTCCTCAACTTCGGCATTTTGATTGATAAGTGAAAGAATTTTAAAAAGGCTCATTTCATCTGGTTTAATTCTTCTATCTACATCTATTGTTGGTTCTAAAAAGAAGTAACCTTCAAAATAGTTAAAACCTAACTCTTGACTTGATTTAAAATTTGTTTTTGTATTTGTATTTTTTGCTATTAATTTAGCTTTTGATGAGTTTTTCTTAAATTTTGAAGAGTCTATTTTTATGAAATTTGCTAAATTTAAAAGTTCGCTTTCAATTTCCATATCATTAAAAGCTATTAAAAAACCGTTTTTATGGAGTAATTTTATTTTTTCACTTACATCTCTTGTAATTTGCATATCTAAATCAATTATAACTTTTTCTTTTGGTAATTTATTTATAAAAGAGTCTTCAAATAACATTTTATTGTTAAATTTAATAAACAATTTTTTATCGCTTAATTTATCAATTATAAGAGATTCTAAAAATAAAAATATCTCTTTTGCAAACGATTCATTAAGTAAATTAAAATTATTTTCAATTCCTCTAAAATTAATCTCATATCCAATTAAATTTATTTTTTCATCTACAATTGGTCTTTTTTCTATAAAAATATTCATAGCAATCCCTAAGGTTTTTAATTTTTTTGTATTTTAGCATATTTTCGCAAGTATAAATAAAAAGTGAATTGTCAGGAGTATGATAATAAAGAAAAAAAGAGGAAAAAGCTTTCCCCTTTCATTAATTTACTTTATAGCATCTTTAGCTTTTTTTACGATAGTTTGAAATGTTGCATAATCATTCATAGCCATATCAGCTAAAATTTTTCTGTCTAATTCAATTTCTGCTAATTTTAAGCCGTGCATAAATCTTGAATAACTAATATCATTTAATCTACAACCTGCATTAATTCTAATAATCCAAAGTCTTCTAAAATCTCTTTTTTTAGCTCTTCTATCTCTGAAAGCATAGACTAAACTTCTCTCTAATTGCTCTTTAGCTTTTCTGTAGTGTTTTCTTCTACCACTATAAAAACCTCTAGCTAACTTTAATATTTTTTTATGTCTTCTTCTTCTTACAATACCAGTCTTTACTCTTGGCATAATTTCTCCTTATATTTACCTTTTTTTTATTTCAAGGTGTCAGACTTAGCTGAACTTTCCCTATTTGGGTCTTATTTTAAAAGTTAATTTAAATAGACTTAACTATTAACCTTGACAAAGCATTGTAGATACATTTTTCATATTTGCTTTATGTACATACTTTGATTCTTTTAAGCCTCTTTTTGTTTTAGAACTCTTTTTAGTTAAAATATGGCTTCTGAAAGCTGAGCCTCTTTTAATTTTATTTTTAGTGTTTCTAAATCTTTTTACCGCACTTTTAACACTTTTCATTTTAGGCATAATAATCCTCCTTTCTTAAGATTTACTTTTTTTCTTTTTAGGTAAAACTATCATATTTACATAACGTCCCTCTGCTTGAGGTGGTTTCTCCATTTCACCATACTCTTTTATCATTTCATAAACGTGCAAAAGCACATTAACTCCTGCTTCAGGGTCGCCTATTTCACGACCTTTTAAGAAAACTCGAAATTTAACATGCTTTTCATCTTCTAAAAATTCAACTGCATGTTTTACTTTATAATTAATATCGTTTTGGGCGATTTTAATAGATAGTTTTATCTCTTTTAATTCGACAACTTTTTGTTTTTTCTTTGCTTCTTTTTTCTTTTTTTCTTGTTGGTATTTGAATTTACCATAATCCATAACTTTACAAACAGGGGGTTTAGCATTTGGAGAAATTAAAACTAAATCAAGTCCCTCTGTCCTCGCTAACTTTAGTGCTTCTTGTGATGAAAGGATACCATATTGTACTCCCTCTTCCCCTATGCACCTAACTTCATCCAATCTAATATCTTCATTCAAAAGAACACCGTTGTTATCATTTTTTTTATTCAAAGATTACCCTCACTCATTTTCTCCTTTATTAAATTAAAAAACTCACTTTTATTTAATGTAGATTGTGTCCTATCTCTTCTATCTCTAATAGAAATGAGATTTTTTTCTACTTCTTCATCCCCTATAATAGCTACAATAGGGACTCTTTGTTTTTCAGCTAGTCTAATTCTTTTATTTAAGCTATCATTTTTATCATAAACTTCACTATCAACTTCTATTAACATTAACTCTTTTTGAAGTTTTTTGCAATATTCATTATGTGTTTCACTGATTGGTACAAAAATAATTTGTGTTGGTGCAATAAAAAATGGAAATTCACCAGCAAAATGCTCAATTAAAATTGCAATAAACCTCTCAAATGACCCAAGGATTGCACGGTGAATCATAACTGGACGAATTCTCTCATTTTGTTCATTTATATACTCTAAATTAAATCGCTCTGGCAAATTAAAGTCAAGTTGAATTGTACCACACTGCCACTTTCTTTTTAATGCATCAGTTATTTTAATATCAATTTTTGGTCCATAAAATGCACCACCACCCTCATCAATTCCAAATTTTAAATTATTTCCATCTAACGATTCGATTAAAGCTTTTGTAGCAATTTCCCAAATTTTACCATCGCCTATTGCTTTTTCAGGTTTCGTTGAAATTTCCATCTCATAATTAAAGCCAAATTTAGACATGATTTTATCAATAAAATCGACAACTTCTAAAATATTCTCTTTGATTTGGTTTGGTGTGCAAAAAATGTGTGCATCATCTTGAGTAAATTCTCTAACTCTTAAAAGTCCGTGTAATACCCCACTTTTTTCGTGTCTGTGAACTATACCATACTCAAAAAATTTGAGGGGTAAATCACGATAACTCCTCACACTATGCTCATATACTTTTATGTGACCTAAGCAATTCATAGGTTTTAGTGCATACTCACACTCTTCAGCAATATGAGTAAAATACATATTTTCACCATAATTTGCATAGTGTCCACTTGTTTGCCAAAGAGAAGATTTCAACATTTCTGGTCCACGAACTGGTTGGTAACCTCTTAATCTATGTGCTTTAAATAAAATTTGCTCAAGCTTACTTCTAAGTCTTGCACCTTTTGGAAGCCATATTGCAAGTCCAGCTCCAGCTTCTTCATTAAAAGTAAATAAATCAAGCTCATTCCCAAGTTTCCTGTGGTCTCGTTTTTTTGCTTCTTCAATCATAAATAAATAATCATCAAGCGATTCTTTGTCAGCAAAAGCAATTCCATAAATCCTAGTTAACATTTCTCTTTTTTCATCACCACCAATATATGCACCTGCAACTTTGGTCAATTTAAAGTATCTTGCAAATTTTGTATTTGGTAGATGTGGTCCACGACAAAGGTCTTCAAAATCGCCTTGTTTATAAATTGAAACTTCACTACTATCAATTTTATTTAAAACTTCTAATTTTAAATCATCATTTGCAAATTTTTTTAATGCTTCATCTTTTGATATTGAATATTTCTCTATTTTATATTTTTTTGAAGATAAAGCTTTCATCTTTTTTTCAATTTCACTCAAATTATCTTCACTGATTTTAGTGTTTACTCTGAAATCATAATAAAACCCATCCTGCACATTTGGACCAACAAAAAATTTAACTTCAGGATAAATTTCTTTTATAGCTTGTGCCATTAAGTGAGCGGTTGAGTGCCTTATAATATTTAACGACTCGATTGAGTTATCAAAGTAGATTGCTTCCCCCTCTACATTTGAAACATCTAATGCAGTTTGTAAATCTATAATTTCATTTTGAAATTTTATTCCAATTTGCTCCAAAAACATACCTTATAAATATTTAATTTGCTTTTTTATGGTGGCCGTAACAAGACTTGAACTTGTGACCACTACCATGTCAAGGTAGCACTCTACCACTGAGTTATACGACCATAAAACTGATTTTATCTAAAATTAAATTAAATTATCTTAAATTTTTCTTTTTGCAGGAACTCCAACTACTTTTGAATTATCCTCAACATCATTTATAACCACACTTCCTGCACCAATTATACAATTTTTACCTATTTTAATACCTTGAATAATACTACTGCCAATTCCAATATGGCTAAATTCATCAATTTTTACATCTCCAGCTAAAGACACATTTGGCGAAATATGTACAAAATCGTTTATAATATTTTCGTGTTCTACAATACAAGCACTATTTAAAATGACACCTTTACCTATTTTTGCTTCAGAGTTTACAATAACACCAGCCATAATAACAGTCCCAATTTCAATTTTTGCTCTTTTAGAAATAGTAGTATTTGGATGAATTAAAGTTGCTATTTTTATATTTTCACTCTCTAATTTATTGATAATTTTTGCTCTTATTTGATTATTTCCAATCGTTACTATTACTTGTATATTTGAAAAATTTTTTAAAAACTCTTCAAAAGTTATTGTGGTGTAATCAAATATCTCTTTTTTATTATCATCGATAAAAGCAACTACTTTGTAATCTAATACTTCAGCAATTTCAGCGACAACCTTACCGTGACCACTTGCACCATAAATTGCGATTTGTTTCATTGTATTTTTTAGCAAAAAAGAGATTAAATCTCTTCTGCTTTTTGAACATCATATAAAATATCATCCATTGGATGTCTATACATTGGCATTGCAAGTCGTTTTTCATCTAAAATATGTCCGATAAATCCAATAGTTCTACCAACAATAAAGAAAGCATTTAGTGCCCCAGCATCAATGAAAGTATCAATTTCTTCATTAGAATAGCCCAATGCTCTCCACATATCCACCATTAAAACACCGATTGTTCCATCAACATTTAAAATTAAATTATCTTTTTTACTTGTTGTTAATTTTTCAACTTCAAGTGCATAATTTAATAAAGAGGTCGCAGGGAAATTTTCAGCTACATATTTTTTAAGTCCACTAACTCTAAGGTCAGGATTTCTAACAGATTTAATTCTATGTCCAATGCCTGGAACTGGAACTCCTTGTTTTTTCATATAATCAATAAATTCAGTTGGAGTTAAATTATTATCAAATCCATATTTAAAATATTTTGCCGCATCATCAATTGCACCTCCAAATCTAGGTCCAATTGTAAGAAGTCCCGTTACAAGAGAACTAACTACATCTTTTCCAGCTCTAGCTGTAACTTTAGCATTATGTGCTCCACTAACTGCTGGACCGTGGTCTGCCACTGTTTTTATCACAGTTTCAATAAAATTTGTAGCCCATTTTGGGTATCTCTTTTTAAACCATAATAAACTTACAACATCCCCAATTCCAAAACCAGTTTCAGGAGTTGCAACTGAACTAATAGGATAACCACAATAAGTAGCTTCATCGCCTCTATCATCAGAAATTGTACAAATGAAATTTTTAGATTTCCTAACTGATGGTATTTTTTTAAGTTCAGGTTCAGCTATTTCGCTAATCACACCATCATTTTTAAGTTTTGTATAAACTTCAGCTATTTTATTTGGTAAATCATTGAAACTTTTTGGTACATAAATTCCAGCTTCAGCCATTGCTCTATTTTTAGCCATTGCTGTTTCAGCTTCAGCATTTGCACTAGCTCCTGCATGACCAAATTGAACACTGCTTTCAAAATGTTGTGCAATTGTACCAATACACCAAGCAATAATTGGCTTTTTGATTTTTCCACTTTTGATAGCTTCGATTACTTTGTACTCTTCAGTTCCACCAACTTCACCAAGTAAAACCATATATTTGACTTGAGGATTGCTCTCCATTCTTAGTAAATTATCGATAAATACTGAACCAACAAATCTATCTCCACCGATTGCAACACCCTCAGCTATTCCATCAGCATTAATAGAAATTATATTACTAAGCTCATTAAATAATCCACCTGAACGAGTTACAAGTCCACAACTTCCAGCTCTATGAAGTTTTGAATTGATAATATTTTCTATCGTTCCACCAACATTTGCAATTTTAAAAGCTCCTGGTGCTATTCCACCAACAGTAGCAGGTCCAATTACAGTTACTTTTTTATCTCTTGCATTTTGGTTCATTTTTCTTGCAAGTCTCTCTGGAATTCCTTCAGCAGTAATCATAATAGTTTTAAATTTATTTAACTCTAGTGCTTCCATTGTCACATCATAAGCCGTTCTAAAAGAAGCAAAATTTAAAAGTACATCTGCATTTGGAAACTCTTTTACTGCATCTGTTGTATTTCTAAAAAGAGGTATCATAACCTCTTCGCCACCAAAGAAAAACTTTTCAAATTTATTGGTTGCAGTTGGTGCAACTATCGCAGCAACTGATGGTTTAATTCTATTGATAACATAATCATAATCTAGCATTCTTTGAATTGCACTAGCATTATTGTTCCAAAAAATTGCTTGTGTCTCTTTTGTGAATAAAGCACTCATTGTCAGTTTCCTTTATTTTTATATTTTTATATCCATAGTTTGGTAAATAATTGGTTTGTAATTTGGAGTAGGAATAGTTTTATTTTCTGCACTCTTAAGCCAACTTTCTTTTGCTATTAAAACTTCTTTCAATGCAATTTCAGGAGTTTCGCCAAAAGCTGAACAAAATTTTAAATCTGGAACATCAGCAATATATCCCTCATCATCTTCACTATAAAATATATTTATATGATAATCTCTCATCTCTTACTCCTTGAACTCAAGATTATATAACTCTATTAACTTTAAAAACTGCTTTACTTGATAAGGTTTAGCTTCATCTTTTACATTTTGAATATTCAAAATTTCATCTATTTTACTATGTAAAAAAATATGATGACTTCCACTTACTCTATCAAGTTTAAAGCCAAAAGATTGCAAAATCAAAACTAAGTCTGAAAACTTTACATTTTTTTGATTAGTAATCAATCTATGTAAAAGTTTTCTTTTATTCATTATTTTTCTAATGCCATTCTAACGATATCAGTTACATGAGTTTCTGGACCATAAACTTCAATATAAAGCCCAAGTTTATCAGCTGCCTCTTTTATATCTTTTAAGCCTTTTTCGTAGTTTGGACCGCCTCGTCTTACATAGATTCTAGTATTATGTGCTTTCATTTTTTCAGCATAAACTTCAAATGCTTGAATAATACCTGTGAAAGTTTTTGCAACATCAGTAAAGTTTGCAATTGCCCCACCAATGATTAAAATTTTATCTCTACCTTTTGGGTCTTTGTGTCTAGTCATAAGGTCAAGCACAGTTTCAGCATAAAATTTTGTTTCACCAGTTGTTGGTCCACCACTATACTCACCATAATTTGCTAAATCTTTTACACTTCCACTTAAATCTGCAATTGTATCAGCATACACAACACTAGCTCCACCTCCAGCAACCATTGTCCAAATTCTACCCATTGGATTGAGTACTGTGAGTTTTAAACTAGCTCCACTTTTTGAATCAGCTTCAGCAATAGCTTTTTCTTCAGGTGATTGGTCTTCCATTCCAAATGCTGTTGGATATTCAATCTCACCCCATTTATCAGCCATCATAAATCCAGCTGTATCATCAAGTCTTGCAACTAAATCTAAAATGTGCATATCATTTCCAATCATAACAATTGGATTAATTTCAAGATATGCAAAATTTAAATCTCTATAAAATTTATAAAATTGTTCTGCAAAAGTGATAAATCTCTCTTTATTTTGAGCAGGAATATCAGTTGGAACATTTGCTCTAATTAAATGCTGAATATCGCTATCATTTAATGTAATTGGAATTTTAACCTCTGTTACTTTTTCATTCCAACCCTCTTCTACTTCCATACCACCTTCAGCTGACATATAAAGTACATCATCTTCACCGACAGTTGTAGCAGAAATATAATACTCTTGGTCTTGTGAGTGTGGAGTAAAAGGTTCAATTATAAAATGAGTTAATTTACCTTTTTGACCTGAAAGCAAAATTGTATCGTGTGAGCTTTTTTCATCAATCCATTTTGCAGCAGTTTCTAAGTCTACATCTCCAGCTTTATCTTTTTTGAATAAAACTAAACCGTTTTTACCTCTTTTACCAAAAAGCATATCAGGTTTTGCAACAAGTGGTTCTTGTTTTAACCACTCAAAACCGTGCTTATTAGCTAACTCTTTTAACTCTTTTCCACTTGATACAAGTACAGATTTAAATCCATAGTAAAAACCACTGAAATAATTTTCCCAATGTTTTGAGAACGTTGCTTTACCAGCATACTCTCTAATCGCTCTTTGAGCCATATTTTTGCTCCTTAAAACTTTTTCAAGATTGTAACATTTAGAGAAGTAATATCCATAATAAAACTTCATTATTTATAAAAATAAATAACTATTTGTGTATTTTAGTAACATAAAATTCATCATACTTTTGCTTAGTGTGAAAAATTGAAACTTTTTTACTATTTTCATTAGTTTTAACTTTGCTAAGTTGATAAAGATTTCCTTTTTTTATTCCATAAAATTTAAGTCTTAACATCATCTTTTTATCATTATAATTTATTTCATAAACTCCAATTTTTTTTAAAGATTTAGCTAAATCTTTTGCTATGTGAAATTTATAAGCAAAATGTTTTTCTTTATCAAGAATATAATAAAGTGGCTTGTTATAGAACATAATTATGAAATTAATGCAAAGAGTAAAAATTAAAAAAATAAAGAGATAATGATAATTTTTTCTAAATTCAGGTAATCTAACTTTATAACTTGATAAAAAAACTTTCACCATAAGTGGAGTTGTAATTACAATAAATGGAGCAAAATCTTGGATATTCATCTTTTGTCTAAAAGATAAAATAATAGATAATATAAGTGCAGAAAATGATATAAACCAAAGTAGAGTTTTCTCTTCTTTTATTAAAATTCGATAAATTGAGTAAAAAAAGTATAAAAAAACAAATGGTGAAAATATGGCTGAATATAGACCTAATGTGTCTAAAAAGTAACTTTTTGGTTTACCAGTACTTTCAAACCCAAAAATATAAATAGAGATAAAAAATAAAATAAAAGAGTAAAAAAATAAAAATTTATCTTTTTTATAAAATGAGTAAAATAAAAGTGCTAAAAATAAAATTGCAAAAGAGTTATCAAAAAAGAGTAAAAACATTAAAAATAGATGCGAAATAACTCTAAAATTAAAAAAAGTATAAGCAAAAATAAGTATTAAAAATATGATAATATTGGCTTCACTTACGATTAAAGCAATGCTATTAACACCTGGTAATAAGGCATAAATCAAAAGTGATAAAAATCTATCTCTTTCATTTTTTAAAATATTTTTTGATAAATTGTAAAGTAAGATTAAATTAATTGTATGTAATAAAATAAACGGTAAACGAAGTCCAAAATCATTTTTTGCTATTAAATATGTAGAAAAATTAGTTATATAGTGAAGTAAACCATTGCTTAAAAAATAAATTTTTGCTTCTTTGTAACTAATTGAAAGTTCATTTGTATAAAAAGAGAGAAATAAAAAGTTGAAAAAGATAAAAAGAGAAGTTATTAATCTATAATTCATTTTATCTTTAAGAAATTTTCAAGCATTTTGTGACCATATTCGCTCATAATCGATTCAGGATGAAATTGAACTCCATAAATTTCATAATTATCTATCTCAATTGCCATAATTTCGTCATCATCATTACTTTTAGCGATAACTTTTATAATTTTTGGTAAATTATTTTGATTAACTACAAGTGAATGGTATCTTGTAGCAGTAAATTTTTCTGGAATATCATTAAAAATTTTTGAATTACTTAAGATGTCGATTTTTGAAGTTTTACCGTGCATTAAATTTTTTGCTCTTATAACTTCAGCCCCAAAAGCTTGAGCAATCGCTTGATGACCTAAACATATACCAAAAATAGGCTTAATTCCCTTAAAAGTATTTATAACTTCAAGCGATATCCCAGCCTCATTTGGAGTTGCAGGTCCTGGAGAAATTATAATTTTTTCAGGGTTTAATTTTCTTATTCCTTCAATGTCGATTTTATCATTTCTTACAACTTCTAAGTTAGCACCAAGTTCAAGGCAATATTGAACTATATTATAAGTAAAACTATCGTAATTATCTATCATTAAAATCATTTGATTTTTCCTTTAATCTCTCTTTTACCACAAGCTTTAAATTATTAGCCTTATCAATCCAATTTTTAATGATTAAACTCGTATTTGCATAGTTATTCGCAAGTTTTGAATACTCATCTATTCTAGTATCTATTAAATTGAATAATTCATCCTCTAACTCTTTAGACTTTAAATTATCTTTTGCCCCTTTAATTAGGCTTCTTAAGTTAACCTCTCTATCTTTAATAGGTATATTAAAATTTAACTTTTTAGCTATATTAAAAAAATCATAATTTGTTAAATAAACTCCTGAAAAAAACAGAGAAAGTAAATTATCTTCTAGTGATACAAAACTACCTTTATTACTATTCACAATTTTCCTTTAACTTGATTTTCGCAACTTTTCTTACATTTAAATCACTATCATTTAAAAGTTTTTGAAGTGTTGCTTTTGAAGTTGATGGATTTTCACCAACTCTAAGCCTCGTCATTTTATCAAAATCATCTGCTAAAATATTTAAAAGTTTGCTTGAAGTTGAACTATTTCCACTAAGTCCATCTCTTACTATTTTTTCATCTGAAAATAACTTATTTAATATAGAAACAGGTGTTTTTGGATTTGTAGCAACCAACGCCCTCACTAAATTAACTTCATCACTTGAGAGTTTTTCTAAAATTTCTACACTGCTATGAGGATTTTTTGCAACAGCCCAACGAACACCCATATCGCTTGAATTTGATAATTGGGCTAAAAGCCATTCCATTACTTCACTTTTCTCTTTTTCTCTATCATAAACTGAAGTTCTAATACTTAAATTCATTGCAATTTTACTCACAACCTCCAAATGTTCTTTGAAAGTTAAATAAATATTTTTAATTTGATTAATATCTAATTCTTTATCTTCTAATAATTCTATTGCTTCATCTTTTGTAATATTAATTAAATTTCTCATTTCCATAAAAATACCTTATTCCTTATTTTATATATCTCTAATTTTTTAAATACTTAAAGTTTATATTACCAAAAATTATTTAAAGTTAGATAATATGATAATTTAATAATGTGAAATTATAAAAATAATAAAAATTATGTTTAATTATTTTAAGGTATATTAAGATAGTACAAACTATAATGTCCACTCAAAAATGTGCCTTAATTGTGTTAATTTACTAAATTTTTTTCACGAAAGAACCTTAAAAAGACGATGAATAAGAGGTTATTATTGAAAGGAGATTATATGAAAAAGTGGCTAAAAGGAATAAGTTTAGCTGCTGTCCTTGCTTTTAATGCAAATGCATCAACTAATAATGATAGTGTATTAATTTCAGCAGAGGAAGCAATTAAATTAATTGGGAAGCCAAATGTAGTATTTGCAATGGGTGATAGTTCCGATATATTTGAGCTTGGGCATATTAAAAATTCAGTTGAAATGTTTGCACATCACTTACATCATGCAGATATAAGTGGGCATATGCATTGTGCACCACTGTTTATGTGTCCAGAAGAAGCTGAAGAGTTTATAGGCTCAAAGGGTATTTCAAATGATACCTTAATAATTGCATATGACGATTTTAGGGGTCCAAATGCAACTGGTGTTTATGCTTATTTTAAAAGTTTCGGTCACGATAAAATAAAAATTTTAAATGGTGGAAGAAATGCTATTTCAGAACTTGACCCTGAACAAAAAATTTATAATCAATTAAAAGAAGAACAAAAAAAAGTTAAAGATGATTTAAAAGAAGCGAAAAAAAATAAAAATGAAGCTTTAATAACTGAACTTAGTGCAAAAGATAAAGAGTTAAGTGATAAATTAACAGCTCAAGAATCAAAACTTCTTATTCAAAAGGGGCACGAACCTGAAATTAAAAAAGCAGAGTATCATATTGACATGAAAAAAATTAATTATGATTATATTGCAACTAAAGATGAGTTAGTAGGTGCTGTAAATGATATTTTGGAAAAAGGCAATAAAAGTAAATACATTGTAATTGATTCAAGAGGAATTACAGAAATTATTGGCGAAAAAAAGCTTGATAATGTTGCAAGAGGTGGACATATTCCTGGTGCTAAACTTATTGAATGGAAGAATATGACAGATTTTGATAAAAAATTATCTTTCAAATCAAAAGAAGAGATGCAAAAAATATTTGACAAATATGGTATAACAAAAGATAAAACTATATATGCGTATTGTCATGTTGGTGCAGGAAGAAGTACAGAAATTACTACAGCCCTAGAAATGCTTGGTTATCCTAATGTAAAAGTTTATACAGGAAGTTGGGATGAGTGGGGTAATGATATGAATCTGCCAGTTAGAAGATAAAAGAGGGAGTAAATAAATGGTAAATGAAAAGAGAAGAGACTTTTTAAAGCTTTCAGGTGTTACTGCTACTATGGTTGCATCTCAAGGTTATCTATTTGCAAAAACTGCTCCGATGAGTATTGAAAATGGAAAAAATGATTATCCAAACACAAATTACACAGAGTCAATGTATAGAAACGAATTTTCTTTTACTTATGGAAATAAAGAAGACCACGGTTTTGCATATCACTGTGTAAATTGTCAAGGTAACTGTGCTTGGGAAGTATGGGCAAATAATGGAGTTATCACAAGAGAAAATCAATCTGCAAGATACCCTTCAATTAATGCTAAAATTCCTGATTTTAACCCTCGAGGTTGTAATAAAGGTGTTCAGCACTCTCAAGTTATGTATGAAAAAGATAGAATTCTCTATCCAATGAAAAGAGTTGGTAAAAGAGGCGAAGGTAAATGGAAAAGAATTACTTGGGATGAAGCAGCGACTGAAGTAGCACAAAAAATCTTTGATGTTATGACTGACCCAAATAAGGGTCCAGGTAAGCTTTTAGTTCAACCTGGGACTGGATTACTAACTGAAGGTAGACGTGCCGCAACTTTGAGATTTGGTACACAATTAGGTGCTGTTAGAACTTATCCATCAAGTTATCTTGGAGATATGTTTAGTGGTGCTGCGGTTGCATTTGGTGAGGGAAATCTTGGTTGTACATACGATTTTATGTATTCAGTTGATACAGCTGTTATGTGGGGTGCTAATCCATCTATTTCAAGAATTCCAGATGCTCATTTTGTGTGGGAAGGTAAATATAATGGTGCAAAAATAATTGTAATTACACCTGAATTTAATGGAACTGCAAAATCTGCTGATGTTTGGATACCAATTAAAGCTGGAACTGATAATGCATTAGCTGCTAGTGTAATTTATGAAATAATTGAGCAAAAATTATATAAACCTGAATTTATTAAAATTTACACTGATTTACCATTTTTAGTTAATGTTGAGACTAAAAAATTAATTAGAAGAAGCGATATTGAGGGTCATGGTGAGCATAAATGGGAAGAAGAATTTTATTGCTGGAATGAAGCAACAAGCTCGATTGCACTTATGCCTGGAACTGAAGGAAATGAACATCATACTCTTAGAATTAGTGACTTTGGAATAAAACCTGCACTTGAGGGAAATTGGGAAATTAAACTTCACGATGGTAAAACAGTAAAAGTTACAACTGCTTTTGAAATGCTAAAAGCAAATATTAAAAGATTTTCACCTGAAAAAACACAAGAAGAAACAGGTGTTCATCCTTCAGTTGTGAAACAATTAGCAAAAGATATTGCTTTACCTAAAGTTGTTGAAATTACAACTGGATTTTCACTCAATAAATATTTTAATGGTGTTTTAAATTTATGGAATATAGCTTCAATTTGTGGTTTAACTGGAAGACTTGGACCATATGGTGGATTAAATACTGAAAATGAGTTTACATTAAGTGGAATGGGTGCATTAAGTGGATTTGATGGAAAGTATAAAAATAGATTTGGTTCTGGATTTGTTGGTGATTTCGTTTTAGGTGGAAATGGGATGAAAACATTCAAAGAGTATTTTCACGATAAAGATGTAAAACGAGCAACTGACAAAGGTGATGGTGGAATTAGCAAAGATGAATATATTAAAATTGTCGAAGCAATGCTTACTGATGGTGAAAATGGAAAAGTAAAAAGTGCAAAACATTATTGGCAGTCAGAAGTTGCAATTATAATAGCAGATTCAAGATTTAGAAGAACAAAAGGAAAAGCTTATAGAGAAGCTTTCTTAAAACAGATGAAATATTTTGCTTATGTTGATTTTAGAATGAGTGAAACAGCAGTTTATGCTGATTTAGTTCTTCCAGCAAAAGCTCATTATGAAGTTTGGGATATTAGAAGTTCACCTGGATATCATAGATTTACAAATTTAGCTCAACCTGCCGCAAACTTAAAACCAGTAGGTGAAGCAATGGATGAGTGGGCTATGTTTGCATTAATTGCTAAAAAAATAGAAGAGATTGCAAATCAGCCTAAAAATGTTGCTAAAGCAAAAGTAGCTGACCCAGATTATGCAAAACCAGGTTTCCACGATTTATCTATTTTTCATCAAGAGTTTACAAATACGGATGAAGATTCTGAAATGGAAATGGAGCCGTATTTAGGAACGGATAAACAGGCTCTTCAAGCCGCACTTGATAAATGTGAACAGTATGAGCCTTATACAATTGAAAAAATGTATAAAATGGGTGGTTTTTTACAATTAAATGAAAAAGCTGCAAAAAGTTCACCTTTATATGCAGATAGACCATTTAACTCTATGGAAGATCATTTATTTAAAATGGAAAGATTTGAAACTTTAAGTGGAAGACAAACATTCTATGTTGACCACGATATTTGGATTAAACTTGGTGCTAATACAAATACATCTTTAAAATCAATTACACCAAAAGATAGATATCCATTTGTTATGATGACACCTCATGCAAGATGGTCTATTCATTCAAATTATAAAGCAAGTAGAACTCTTCAAAGATTACAAAGAGGAAAGCCATATATTCAAATAAATCCTGATATTGCCTTGATTAAGGGAATAAAAGATGGTGATGAAGTTAAAGTTTATAACTCACTTGGACACTTTTTTGCAATGGCAAAAGTTTCAAATTCAGCACCACTTGATGGGATTGTAATGGAACACGGTTGGGAGCCTTATATGTATAGAGATTTAAAAGGTCACAATGAAGTTGTACCAACTGCACTTAACTTGCTAGAATTAGCAGATGGTTGGGGGCATTTAAAATTTGGTCCTTTATGGGATGGTAACCAGTATGCATATGATGGTTCAGTCGATATAAAAAAAGCATAAGTAGGAGAAATATATGTCAAAAAGACAATTAGCAATGGTAATGGATTTAAATAAGTGTATTGGTTGTCAAACTTGTACTGTTGCTTGTAAAACTCAATGGACAAATAGAAATGGTCGCGAATATATGTATTGGAACAATGTTGAAACTTATCCAGGTGAGGGTTATCCTAAAAAGTGGCAACAATCAGGTGGTGGGTTTGATGCAGCAGGAGATTTACAAGAGGGAATTATCCCTAATTTAGAAGCAGATTATGGAATTCCGTGGGATTATAATTATGATGAATTAGCACAAGGTAAACAGTGGAAAGCAAATGTTGAACCAACTTGGGGACCAAATTGGGATGAAGATCAAGGTGCTGGAAATTTCCCAAGTGATAACTATTTCTTTTATATTCCTAGAATTTGTAATCACTGCTCAAATCCAGGCTGTTTGAGTGCTTGTCCTAGAGATGCAATTTTCAAAAGAGAACAAGATGGAGTAGTTTTAGTTGACCTTGATAGATGTCAAGGATATAGATATTGTATTGCAGGATGTCCTTACAAAAAAATTTATTTTAACCCAAAACTTTCAAAAAGTGAAAAGTGTATTTTATGTTTTCCAAGAGTTGAAAAGGGACTTCCACCAGCTTGTGCGCAACAATGTGTTGGAAGAATTAGATTTGTTGGATTTTTAGATGATGAAAATTCTCAAGTTCATAAATTAGTTCATAAACATAAAGTTGCACTTCCACTTAGAAGTGATTATGGAACCGAACCTAATATCTATTATATACCACCAGTAGTTTCGCCAGTTAAATATGATAGTGATGGTAAAATTATTGAAGGAAGCGATAGAATTCCAGCAGAAGAGCTTGAAAAATTATTTGGTCCAAATGTTCACGAAATTGTAAAGAAATTGAGAGCTGAAATGCAAACAAGAAAAGAGACTGGAGAGAGCGAAATTCTTGATTTATTAATTTCTTTTAAGCATTCTGAAATGTTTAGACTTGATGGTGATTATTATGCTGGTAATGGATTAGGCATTAAGCCAGTTGATAATAGATATTTATCGGGTAAAAATACAGTAAAATTTACATCGTTTAAGGCGGTGCACTAATGAAAAAAATAAGCAGTTTAATCTTAGCAGGAGCTTTAAGCTCTGTTTTTGCCTCAAATTATATTACGGCAATTAAAGAAAAAGGCGATTTGAGTAAAACAGATATAAATTCACCTTTTTGGAAAAAAGCTAAACCAGTGAGTATTGAGCTTTATTCTCAAACAACTATTAAATTAAATGATAAAAATGCGAATGTTAAAAACGAAACTTCTGGTGCTAAAAAAGTTCAAGTAAGTGCAGTTTATAATGATAAAGATATAGCATTTAAAATAGTTTGGGCTGATGAGAGTGAAAATATTTTTAATGTAAACTCAACTACAACTTATGCCGATGGATTTGCACTTCAATTTGCAAAAGATTATTCAGATGTTGCGAAACTTCCATATATTGGAATGGGTAGTAAGGATAGAGAAGTTATTGTGCATATTCAAAAAGCATACAAAAGTGTGTATGAACCAAATGGAAATGGAGATATAGAAAGTCAAGTTAATAGAGATAATTCTCCTCACTTTGAGGCAGATTTAAAGAAGTTTGATGAAAAAGTGGCGAGTTTAGGTAATCAAGATTATCAAAAAGCTTTTATTTCTGAAGGTTTTAGAAGTATGAGCGAAATTAAAGATAAAAGTAGTGAATTCAGTGCAAAAATGGTTTTTTCTAAAAAGAAATGGGAAGCTACTTTTACAAGACCTTTAAAAGATGTTTATCTTGATTTAAATAGTGGGGCTATTCCTGTTGCACTTGCTGTTTGGGATGGGGATAAAATGGGAAGAGATGGCTTAAAGCATTTATCAGCTTGGGTACCTTTGAAATTTGAGGGTAAAGAGGGTGGTGAAGACTTTATAGCAAAATTAACTGAAAAGCCAACGGGTGATGTAAACAAGGGAAAAGAGTTAGTGACACAAAATTGTATTGCTTGTCATAACTATAAAGGAAGTGATAATGGAATGCCATATATGGCTCCAAATTTAAGCAATATCGGTGGATACTCGATAACTGCTTATTTAAGAGAGTCGTTAATAAATCCAAATGCAGTTATAGTTCCTGGATATAATAGAAATGCACATAAAAATTTTGCTTGGTACAATATAGATGAAAAAGGCAATAGAGTTTCGGCTATGCCGTCTTATGATTACTTAGATGAGAAAAGTATAAATGATATTGTTGCATTTCTTTCAACTTTAAAAGAGGAGAGTAAATAATGAAAAAATTTATATTGATTTTAGCTACTCTTTTTTTAACTATTATTTCAGTTAATGGGGCAGATGAAGCAAATAAAACACTCGAACAAGATGGCAACAAAACAGAAGGTTTTTTAACTACTAAATGGTGTGCTGATAGAGCATATTTTCAAGATTGTAGGTTAGAGAGTTATTTTTGTGGAGAAGGTAATTGTTTTAAAAACTGGGAATTTGGGCAACCAGAAAAAGAGGAGTTAGTACTTTTCGTTCACGATGAAGGGAAGTATTATAATATTAAATTAACTGATAAAGTAAAAAGATACGAAATAGATAAGGTTATGAATAGAAATCAAGTTTCTATTTTTGGCGAATTAAATAAAGCTACAAATACAATTTCAGCAATAGGTATTAAAGCTCCACCTCCTGCAGGTAAATCATTCTTCAAAGGTTGTTTATAAAATAAAAAGATACGAATTATCTTTTTATTTTTGCTTTTTTTCTACTATTACATCAAAAAATTACAACTTCTTAATCTTTCTTTGTTATAATTTAATAAAAAAGGGTTGATTATGAAATTAAAAATAAATTCACCACTTGATATGCACTTGCATTTAAGGGAAAGAGAGATGTTAAAAGTTGTAGCACCAATTAGTGCTAGAGAGTTTTCTGGGGCTTTAGTTATGCCAAATTTAACTTTGCCACTTACTTCAAAAGAGGCACTTTTAAGCTATAAAGATGAAATTTTAAATTTAACAAAAGAGTATAATTTTAAGCCATATATGAGTCTGTTTTTTCAAGAAAATTATGATTATGAGTTTTTAAAAAGCTTAAAAGATGAAATTTTAGTAGTGAAACTGTATCCTGCTGGAGTAACTACAAATAGTGAAAGCGGTGTGGTTGAGTTTGATATAGAAAAACTTACTCCCGTGCTTGAAGCTATGAGTGAGCTTGATATTCCTCTTTCAATTCACGGTGAGAGTGATGGATTTGTGCTTGAGCGAGAAGCTGAATTTGTGCCAATTTATGAAAAATTGGCTATCGCTTTTCCAAAACTTAAAATTATAATGGAGCATATCTCAAGCAAAGAGGCGGTTAAAATCCTTGATAATTATGAAAATCTCTATGCAACAATTACACTTCATCACTTGCTTTTTACTTTTGATGATATGGCTGGAGGAAAGTTTAACCCTCATCTATTTTGCAAACCAATTCTAAAGCGAGAAAAAGATAAAAAAGCACTTTTAAAATTAGCCCTAAATGCTCATCCAAAAGTGATGTTTGGTAGCGACTCTGCACCTCATCCAAAAAATACAAAAGAGTGTGCAAATGTAAATGCAGGGATTTTTTCAGCTCCACTTTTGCTTCCTGCTTTAGCTGAAGTATTTGAGAAATACAATAAACTCGATAATTTACAAAAATTTGTAAGTAATAATGCAAGGCGAATTTACAATATTACACCGCCTCAAAAAGAGATAACTCTAATCAAGGAGTCTTTTAGAGTTGAGGCAATTTATGGGGAAGTTGTGCCAATTTTTGCTAATCAAGAGATTAGTTGGAGAGTTGAGGGTGTCAAGTAAAATTTTAATTTTAGAAGATGATAGGCTTTTTATCGAAACACTTGAGGATTTTTTAGAAGAAGAAAGTTTTAGTGTGGATTTAGCATATGATGGAGAAGAGGCACTTGAGAAGAGTTTTAACAGTAAATATGATTTGTATTTACTTGATGTGAATGTGCCTTATATTAATGGATTTGATTTTTTAAAAGAACTTCGCGAAGCTGGAGATAAAACTCCAGCAATTTTTATAACTTCACTTCAAGATAAAAATTCACTATCAAAAGGTTTTAGTGTTGGATGTGATGATTTTCTAAAAAAACCATTAGATTTAGATGAATTACTTTTTAGAATAAAAGCGATTATTTCACGAGTTAAACCTCAATATAATTTAATTATGTTGGATGAAAATAGTTTTTTTGACTTTGAAAACTTAAGAATAAAAAAAAATAATGAAGAGGTAAATCTTCCACCAAAAGAAGCAATACTTTTAAAATTACTTCTTGAAAATAGAGGTAATATTGTTACAAAAGAGAGAATAGTAGAAAATTTATGGAATCCATCAGAAAATATAAGTGAAGGTGCAATTAGAGTTTATATAAATAATTTAAAAAAATTCCTAGATAAAGATAATATCAAAAATATTAGAGGCATTGGTTATAAATTTACGATTTAAATACATTTTTAATTACATAGTAATTATCTTCATTTTTTGGCACAAACCAATATTTTAAATTTATTTGTTTAAACTCGCGTTTTGCAAGTGGATTAAATTTAAACTCTTTTTTGACTATTGGATAATCAAATCCACCATCAAATAGTTGATTACATTTTAATACTCTTAAGCTAGAAAAATAAAAAGCTTTAAAAATATTATTATTCTCAAACTCCATTTTTGCATATTCTGAACAACTTGGATAATATCTACAACTAGCAGGAGTGAATTTTGAAAGTTTTTGGTAAAGATTTAAAAGTAGAATAAAAAGTTTTTTCATATTGCAATTATATTATAAAAAAAGAAAAAAAAGTTAGCTTTTTTTAATAAGCAACTTCGCTAAATCCTCTTTCGCATTTCCCGTTAAATGTAAATTAAAATGCTCACTTAAAAAATTAAAAATATCTTCATTCACAAATTGTGGTGGTTTTGGTCCAAGATAAATGTTTTTAATACCTAAACTAAATAGAGCTAATAAAATAATTACCGCTTTTTGTTCCATCCAACTTAAAACTATCGAAACTGGTAAATCATTAATCGGCACATTTAGAGCATTTGAAATGGCTAATGCAACATGAACCGCCCCATTGCTATCATTACACTGACCTAAATCTAAGTATCTAGGTATTTGTGTGCCTTCAATTACTCCAAAATCTATATCGTTAAATCTAAATTTTCCACAACTTGAAGTGATAATTACACAATCTTTTGGAAGTGCTTCAGCCATTTCACGATAATAATTACCCTCTTTTCCTGGAGCATCGCATCCAGCTATTACAAAAAATTGTGAAATTTTGCCATTTCCAATGGCTTCTAAAATTTGAGGAGCTAAACTTAAAATTGTTTTATAATGATGTCCAGTCGTTAAACTCTCACTTGAATTGAAACTATCAATTTCAGGCAAACTTAAAGTTTTTGCAATTAACTCATCAAAATTATCATTTTCAATTTTTGTTGCACCCTCAACTCCGACAATTTTATAAGTAAAAAGTCTATCTAAATAGCCACAATTTTTCTTTGGAGGCACGATACAATTTGTATTAACTACGATTGTGCCTTTAAACTCTTCAAAAAGTTTGCTTTGGTCAAACCAAGCTTTACCGATATTTCCTTTTAAGTGTGAATATTTTCTAAGTTCAGGATAACCGTGTGCTGGTAGCATTTCTGAATGAGTGTAAATATTTATATTTTTATCTTTTGTAGCTTCAAGCAATTTTCCTAACATATCAAGATTATGCCCACTTACCAAAATCGCCTTACCTTCGGCTTTATTTTGAGTTACACTAATTGGAGTTGGAATACCAAATTTTTTAGTGTGAGCTTCACTTAATAAATCCATCACTTTAACTCCAGCACTCCCAACTTTCATAAGTTGAGCAATATGTTCATCAAAATTGAAATTCACATTTGTAAGAGTAAAGTAAAGTGTTTCACTCATAACATCATCAACCTCTTTTGTTTGAGTTGGCTCAAGCTCGTTCAAATGCTCTCTATAAGCACTAAGTCCCTTTAAACCAAAAATCATAATATCTTGAAGTCTTGCTTCATTTGCATCTTTTCCACAAGTTCCAACACTAGCCCCAGTACTTCCACAACCATTTGGCAAACTCATCTCACATTGATAACAAAACATATTTAAATTTTGCATTTCTTTCCTTTATTTTTATTTAGGAGTGATTTTATCCGAATTAAAAAACAATTTCATTGATTTAAATCAATTTTGTTATAATTATGTAAAAAAGTGGGGAAATATGGATTATTTTGCAAAAAGAATTATTCCTTGTTTAGATGTAAAAGATGGTAGAGTTGTAAAAGGTGTCAATTTTGTAGGATTAAAAGATGCGGGTGACCCTGTGGAAATAGCAAAAAGATACAATCTTGAAGGTGCTGATGAATTGACTTTTTTAGATATTACAGCAAGTCACGAAAATCGCGATACTATCGTACATATTGTCGAAGCTGTTGCAAAAGAGGTTTTTATTCCTTTAACTGTCGGAGGAGGAATTAGAAAATTGGAAGATATTTATGCCCTTTTAAATGTGGGGTGCGATAAAGTTAGCATAAACTCTTCAGCCGTTAAAAATCCAAATTTTATAGATGAGAGTGCGAAGCGATTTGGAAGTCAATGTATCGTAGTTGCAATTGATGTAAAAAAAGTAAGAGATAGTTACAATGTTTTTGTAAATGGCGGTAGAATTGATACAGGGCTTAATGCTTATGAGTGGGCAAAAGAGGTTCAAAATCGAGGTGCAGGAGAAATACTATTAACTTCAATGGATAGTGATGGTACAAAAGCTGGATTTGATATAGAAGTGACTAGCAAAATTTCGCAAATGCTTAATATTCCCGTAATTGCAAGTGGAGGAGCTGGAAATATGGAGCATATTAAGGAAGTGTTTTTCAATGGAGCTGATGCAGCACTAGCTGCTAGTATATTTCATTTTAGAGAAATTGATATTATGGATTTAAAGCGATATTTGAGAGATAATAATATTGCTGTTAGGATTTGATTAAAAATTAATCAAAAATCTCTTTTTTACTATCTTGTTTTGTGGTATGCTATTTGTGATTTCAAAAAAAAGGAGATTGCAATGATACAGGTTAAACATGTAAAAGTTAAACCAAAGCATGTCAAAATTGTACCTAAAGATTAAGAGAGTTGTCCTAATTGGTACTTAGGTACAACTCTAAAGCAAATTTTTGCGATTGGGAGTTTAGCATATTTTTTTGCATTAAATGCTAAATTCTCATGAAATTCTACATATTTTTCTTCAAATCATAAGCTACTTACTCATCTCGTGTTATAATTAATAAAAAATAAAGGTGAGAATTGAATTTAATATATGATTACACTCAAGAAGAGTTAAAAGAGTTGATTAAGCCTAATTTTAGAGTTAAACAAATTTTTAATTGGCTCTATAAAAAATATGTAAATAGTTTTGATGAGATGAAAAATTTACCAAATGAGTTAAGAGATGAGCTTAAAAATAAATTTGAAATTGATAATATTAAAATAGCTTCAATTCAAGAGGCAAAAGATGGAACTAAAAAGTATCTATTTAAATTGGCTGATAATCACACAATTGAGACAGTTTTTTTAAAAATGAAAGAGAAAAAGATTGATGAAGATGGGGTGATTTTAAGTGGTGAAAAATATACAGTTTGTATCTCGACTCAAGTTGGTTGCAAAGTTGGATGTAGCTTTTGTTTTACTGCAAAAGGTGGATTTATTAGAAATTTAAGTGTTGGTGAAATTATTTATCAACTATTAGCAATTAAAAAAGATAATAATTTAGCTGAAAATAAAAGCTTAAATATCGTATATATGGGAATGGGCGAACCTCTTGATAATTTTGATAATTTAATAAAAGCAATTGAAATTTTTAGCGATTTAGACGGTTTAGCAATTGCACCAAGAAGGCAAACTATCTCTACAAGTGGACTTAGTAGTAAAATTGAAAAATTAGGAAAGCTTGATTTGGGTGTAAATATCGCTATAAGTTTACATTCAGTTGATGATAAATTAAGAGAAGAATTAATTCCAATGAATAAAGCTTATAATATAAAATCAATCATTGATGCCATCAAAAAATTTCCAATAGATGAGCGAAAAAGAGTAATGTTTGAGTATTTAATCATTAAAGATATAAATGATGATTTGGAAAGTGCAAAAAAACTTATAAAATTATTAGATGGAATAAAAGCTAAAGTTAATTTAATTTATTTTAATCCTCACGAGGGAAGTATTTATAAGCGACCAAGCGAAAAAGCTGTGAGAGAATTTCAAGAATATTTAGTTAATAGAGGATTACTCTGTACGATTCGTCAATCAAAAGGAATTGATATAGATGCAGCTTGTGGACAACTTAGAGAAAAAGAGTTATTAACTACATAGTAAAATAATTTTTAATTTTAATTTCACTTTTTAAAGATATAATAATTTACCGAAGATAAACATTTTAATTAATTAAATTTTAAAGAGGTGAATTATGTTTAAAAGTGTAATTTTAAGTTTAACTCTTTTTACTTTACTCCATAGTGCAACTGAAACAAACGAAACAAAGAAAGGTATTTATAATCAATTAGCGGGTGAGTGGAGTGTTACTTATACAGTTGGAAAAACTAAATATGGTTTTGACATAAATGTATCTAAAAGTTATTTTCACAATAAAATTGATAGTTATGTTGTTGATATAAGTGATAATAAAAATAATACTTATGTTTGTAATTACAATCCAAATAGCGATAAAGTTTTTGGAAAAGCATTTGAATTTGTTTGTTTGAAAAAAAATGAGTATGAAAAAGATTATGTTAATAAAAAATTTATGGTTTTTAATATTTATGAGGGCGAAAAAATTTTAATGGGTAAAATGGGAACTTTAAATGGGAATATAGAAGGCTTAAGTTATCCAATCATTGGATTAAAGAAAGTTGATGGAATAGCAATAGTTGTAAGAGATATAAAGTTAAATCAAGGTTGGAATTTAGTCTCTTTACCAGTTGATGTTGAAATGCAAATTCAAACTAATTTTGAAGACATTAATAGTACTCTTTCTGCTTTTCCATCTGTTCCGCCAAAAGGAGTTCAATACTCTTATGTTTTAGGAGATTATGAAGAAATTTGGATATATGATAAAGGTTGGATACAAAATCCAGGTAGTATTACAAAAGAGCAAGGAATTTGGGTAAAAATGAAAAAAAATTTTATATCTACTATGAGAGGTGACCCTTATTTACCAAGTTTCATAGAATTAGCTTTGGGTTGGCACTTAATGGGAACTGGTATGAGAATAAAAGATATAAATCCAACTGATTGTATGGATTGTGCAATTGAAATTGTTTTGACTTATAATAGTGAAAATAAAGAGTGGATAACAAACCCAGAAAGTATAGAAATAGGTGATGGTTTTTGGATAAAAAAAGTACTTAAACAATAAAGTTTATGCTAAAATTCCAAATAAAAAAGGAGTTTTTTTGTTCTCAAAACTATTTTTACCTATAACTGCCACACTTGATTTTATTCAAAAATATTTTAAATCACTTATTTTTATCTTGATTTTACTTGTAATCTTTGGCTCAAATACAGATGAGATAAAAAGACCAAATCTTTTAAAAATTTATTTGAGTGGTGAAATTTTTGATAGTAGCCAATTTTTAGAAGATATGAAAGAAGCGAAAAAAAAGCATATTAAAGGGGTTTTATTAGTAATTGATAGTCCTGGTGGAAGTGTACCTCACTCATTTGAGATTGGACTTGCAATCAAAGAATTAGCCCAAAAAAAGCCTGTTGTAACTTATGCTGTTGGTGCAATGGCTAGTGGAAGTTATTATGCTGGGCTTTATAGCGATAAAATTTTTGCAAATCCTGGAAGTATGGTTGGCTCAATCGGAGTTATTGCACAAGTACCAAATTTAAAAACGATTTTAGATAAAGTTGGTGTTGATATGAGAAGTGTAAAAATGGGTGAATACAAAGAGATGGGAACTCCATTTAGAGATTGGAGCGAAAAAGAAAATGCTCAAATGAATGAGATGGTTGGCGATATTTATAACTATTTTGTAAGTGAAGTTGCAAATAAAAGAGGACTTGATATAAATAAATCAGATGAGTTTGCAAATGGACGAGTTTTTATCGCTTCAAGAGCTAAAGAGTTGAATTTAATCGATGAAGTAGGAACTATGAAAATAGCAGAAGATGAACTTATCAAATTAAGTGAAGTTACATCGCCCGTTTGGGATGAGCCAAGCGAGTTTGAGAAGGCTATGCAGCATTTTGTACAAGAGAGTGTTTCAAGATTTGCAATGGAATTTTTTTCTACAAGACTTAAATAGGTGGTAAAGATGAAGGCAAAAGAGTTTGAGAAAAAGTTAGATAATGCAAAGAAAAATTTAGATAAATTGATGAATTCTAATATAACATTAAGTGATGGTTTGAAATTTTATAAAGATGGAGTAAAAGAGCTTGAAGAGGCAACTAAAATGCTTGAAGAGGCTAAACTTGAGTTTGAAGAGTTAAAAGTTTCAAACTCTATGAAATAAAATTTTAGGAGTTTTTAAATGCAAGATATACCAATAAAAGATATAAAACCGTTAGTTGAAATTCCCGATTATTCGATTTTTATATTTATTTTTCTTATTGTTTTGAGTACGTTTATTTTAATTGCTTTAATGATTTTTTTGGTTAAATATTTTAAAAATAGAAAAGAGAATTTAAAAAAGAGATATTTAAGAGTGTTGAATGAACTTGATTTAAATAATCCAAAAGAGAGTGCTTATTTAATTACAAAATATGGGAGATTATTAGTTTTTGATGATAGAAGTAGACAAATTTTTGAGACATTAGAGGAAAAATTGCAAACTTATAAATACAAAAAAAGTGTAGATAACTTTGATGATGAGGTTCAAAAATATTACACTCTTTTTTTAGAGGTTTTAAATGGATAATTTTTTAACGACTCTAATGCAAATAAAATTTGAATATCCATATTTTTTAGCTTTAATATTTATTTTTTTATTTTGTGCAAAATTTTGTCCTTTAAGAGTTCAATCAATTCTATTTCCTCATTTGTCTATTTTAAAAGTAAATATGAAAAATTCAATTTTACTTTCTATTTTGAAATGGATTGCGATAGTTGGCTCAATTATCGCACTATCTTCGCCGATTGTTGAGGATAAAGTAGTTACAAATCAAAATATAGGCTATGATATTGCACTAAGTATTGATGTTAGTGGTTCTATGCGAGAAATAGGCTTTGATAGGTCAAATCAAAGACTTGATAGATTTAGTGTTGTACAAGAAATTGTAAAAGAATTTATAGATGTTAGGGTTGCTGATAATATCGCTTTAATTGTCTTTGGGGATTTTTCTTATGTAGCAACTCCACTTACATTTGATAAAGAAATTTTAAAAGAAATTTTAAGTCGGCTTTTTATTGGAGTTGCAGGTGAGAGAACGGCACTTTATGACTCTGTTGTACAAAGTGTGAATTTACTCTCAAAAAGTGAAGCAAAATCAAAAATTGTAATTTTACTAAGTGATGGAATTAATAATGCTGGGAAAATGCCAAAAGATGCAGCGATGAGTATTGCTAAAAAGCATAATATTAAAATTTACACAATTGGAATTGGAAGAGAAAATGAGTATGATAAACGGGCATTAATGAGTATTGCAAATGAAAGTAATGCAAAATTTTTTGAAGCAAAAGATAGAGAGTCGCTTAAAGGAATTTATGAAGAAATTGATAAATTAGAAAAATCTGAAATAAAAAGCGATAGTTTTATAAAAAAAGAGTATTACTTTATTTATCCACTTTTTGCCTCAATTATAGCACTACTTTTTTATATTTATTTTAGAAATAAAAGGGGCTTATAATGGAATTTATTTACCCTGAAACAATTTATTTAATGCTAATTCCCGCTATTTTTTTAATTATTTTAATTGCTACAAATAAAAGTTACATTGATAAATTTTTTGATAAAGAAATCTTAGAAAAACTAAAACTTCACAATTCAGCCTTAAGTAAAAGTGCTAGAAATTCACTCTTATTTTTGGCATTAATATTAATGATAATAGCTCTTTCAAGACCAGTTTTGCCAAAAGGTGAAGTTGAGTTAAAATCAAAAGGTTACGATATCGTCGTAGCTCTTGATATTTCAAAATCGATGTTGGCAAAAGATTTTTATCCAAATAGAATAGATTTTGCAAAAAGAAAAGTAAAAGAGTTTATAAAATTAAATCAAAATTCTAAAATCGCACTTATTGCTTTTTCAAATAGAAGTTTTATCGTTTCACCTTTGACAAATGATAGCGAAACCACAACTTATTTGCTTGAAAATTTAAATACAAGCTCAATCACTGATGGTGGTACAAGTGTAATTTCGGCACTAAATAGTGCAAATAGAGTTTTAAAAGAGCAAAAAGATAAAATTGTAGTGATTTTCACTGATGGAGGCGATAGTAGTGAGTTTCAAAATGAGATAAATTTTGCAAAAGAGAATAATTTAAGAGTTTATGTAGTCAGTATCGCTACAATTGAAGGAGCTCCGATTGAAGAAAATGGGGGTTTTATTAAAGATGAAAGTGGAAAAATCGTAATTTCAAAAATCAATCCTGCAATCAAAGAGTTAGCTATAAACTCAAATGGGGCATTTGTTGAAGCTACGCTTATGAGCGAAGATATGAAGGCTATAGCAAATCACATTAAAACTTCGTTGCAAAAAAGTGAATTTAAATCAAAAGCTATAAAAGATTATGTTGAACTATTTTATTATCCTTTAGGTTTAGCTGTTTTAATTTTGATTTTTGCATTTAGTTCGATTAGAAAAAAGGCTGATTTATGAAATATTTTGTAGTAGTCAAAAAAGATAGGTTAGATGGTGGATATTTTGCATATGTACCAGAATTAAGGGGTTGTTTTACTCAAGCTGAAACTCTTGATGAACTTATGCAAAATATAAAAGAGGCAATAGAAATTTCACTTGAAGATAAAGAAAATGAAATGGAATTAATGCCAGAGTTGTTTGGAATTTGGGAAGTAGAGATGAATAATGCCACCTATGCCAATAATTAATGCAAAAGATTTTATTAAATTTTTAGAATATTTAAATTTTAAATTAATAAGACAAAAAGGTTCGCATAAAAGATACAAACATCAAGATGGAAGATTATTAACTATACCATATCACGGAAAAGAAAATTTAAAGAGAGGTCTTTTAAATGGAATGTTGAATGAAATTAATGTTAGTGTAGAAGTGTTAATAAACTTTTTGAATAAATGAATTTAGGAGGTAAAATTGCAAAAAAAGTTATTATTTTTCATTTTTAGTTTAAATTTAAGTGCTGGAGTTTTGGATTTTCAAGAGATAGAAAAAGCAAATAAGTTATATCAAGAAGAAAAATATAGCGATTCGCTAAAACACTTTGAAAAAGTTGCAATTGAAAAAAATTCAAATGAAGCAAAGTATGATTTAGCTAATGCTTATTATAAAAGTGGTGATTATAAAAAAGCGATTGAAAATTATGAAAAAATAGTTACAGATAACAAAGATATGGAGTTTGATAAACTTTATAATATTGCAAACTCTTATGTGAAATTAAATGAGTTGGAAAAAGCAAAGGAGTTGTATGAAAAATCGCTAAAATTAAAAGATGATGAAGATGCAAAATATAATTTGGAGTTGTTGAAAAAATTACAAGAGCAACAAAATCAAGATAAAGAGCAAAATCAAGATGATAAAAAAGATGACAAAAAAGAACAAGAAAAAGACAAAGATAAGCAAAATCAAGAAAATGAAAATAAACAAGATGAAAAGCAAGATAAAAAAGATGAAGAAAAACAAGAAGAGAAACAAAATGAGCAAAATAGAGAAAATAAATCTGATGAGTTAAATGAACAACAAAAACAAGCACAAATGGATAAAGATAAAATGAGTGATTTAGAAGAACAAAATTGGTTAAATAAATTGGGTGAACAGCCAACACCTGTATTATTATATGAAGATGAAAAAGCAAAGGAAGAAAATGTTAAAAATTATTGGTAGTTTACTTATAATTAGTTTAAATTTATTTGCTTTGGTTGAAGCAAAACTTAATTCACAAAATGTTAATTTAGGTGAAAATGTAACTTTAACACTTAGTGGAAATGGGCAAAATGTGGTTTTTCCTGAACTTAATGAAATTGCTGGATTTGAAGTTGAAGCGGTTGCTACTTCTCAAAATATTTCTATTTTAAATGGAAAACAAAGCATTAATATTTCTAAAAGTTTTACTTTCACTCCAACTAAATCTATTACAATTCCTGCACTTGAGATTGAAGTTGATGGAAAAAAAGAGTTAACAAATGAGTTAAAACTTGAAGTTTCTACTCAAACAACAACTCAAAATGCAAATAGTGGTGAAGCTGAATTTTTATTTGAAGTGAATTTTGATAAAAAAGAGGCTTATGTGGGTGAGCCGATAAAAATGACACTTTTATTTAAAAGACTTAAAAATATTGAAGTGCTTGATATTGAATATTCACAGATAAATTTTCCTAATTTTTGGGCAAAACAGATAGGAAAAGAACAAGCATATCAAGATAAAAATTATATAGTTCATAAGTTAGATTTTATTTTATTTCCACAAAAAGCTGGAAATATTGAGTTAAAACCGTTAAAAATAAAAGTGGCAACTCCGAAAAAAAGTCGTGATATCTTTGGTTTTTGGATTAAATCGCCTGAATGGAAAACTATGTTTTCAAATGAAAATAGTTTTAACATAAAAGATATTCCAAGTGATGTGAAAGTTGTGGGTGATTTTAATATTGAAGCAACTGTTGATAAAAATACTATTAAAGTAAATGAACCTCTTAATTTAACTCTTAAAGTTAGTGGAGTTGGAAATATTGACTCGCTTGAAGATTATTCACTAAATTTAGATGGTGCAATTGTTTATGCCGATAAAGCTTTAAAAGATTATAAGTTTGAGGGTGAAAAATATGGTGGAGTTTACATTAAAAAGTTTGCAATTATTTCGGGTGAAAATTTTACAATTCCTAGTTTTAGCTTAAAATATTTCGATTTAAAAACAGAGCAAGTCAAAGAGATAAAAACAAAAGAGTTTAATATCGAAGTTAATGGAAGTAAAATAGCGAGTAAAGAGGTGAAACTTGAAACATTAAAAGCTTTAAGTGAAACAAATCAAACAGCACTTTCAACAATGCAAACTTCTAATTTTGATAAATTATTTTACTTTTTGATTGGCTTAGTTTCAGGAATTATTTTAGTTTTAAGTTTAAAATTAATAAAAATTGATTTTAAAGTAAAAGAGGTGAAATTTTCGCTTAAAGATAGAGATTTATTAAAACTTTTAATTCCATTTGTGTCTAAAAATCAAAGTGCAAAAGAGTTAGTGCTGAAACTTGAAGAGAATATTTATCAAGGTAAAAAACATAAAATTAGTAAAAAAGAGGTCACAAAACTTTTAAATGAGATTAATTAAAAATAATCAAACTTCACAAACTCCTCTTTTTCAAATTAATTATATAAAAAAATGCTAGATATTTAATGATTTTAATTTTAAATTCATTTTTTTCTTGTAAAATTAAACTAAGTGTATTTAATTACAAAGTTGTTATAATTTAAAATTAAAAAATAAAAACATAATAAAAAAGGGACTTTATGAAACTTAGTGTTGGAATTGTAGGACTTCCAAATGTTGGCAAATCAACTACTTTTAATGCTTTAACAAAAGCTCAAAATGCTGAAGCAGCGAATTATCCATTTTGTACGATTGAGCCAAATAAAGCGATTGTGCCCGTACCAGATTTTAGACTTATTGAGTTAGCCAAAATTGTTAATCCAGAGAGAATTCAATACTCAACTATTGAATTTGTGGATATTGCGGGACTTGTAAAAGGTGCAAGTAAAGGTGAAGGGCTTGGAAATAAATTTTTGGCAAATATTCGAGAAACTGAAGTAATACTTCATATTGTAAGATGTTTTGAAGATGGTAATATTACTCACGTTGAGGGACATATTGAACCACTTAGAGATATTGAAATAATTGAAACAGAACTACTTTTAGCTGATATTCAAAGTATTGAAAATAAAATTCAAAGAGTTTCAAAATTAGCAAAAACAAGTAAAGAGGCGAAGATTGAACTTGAAATTTGCGAAAAACTTTTAGCTCACTTAAATAATGGTAATTTTGTTAAAACTTTTATTGATAATTCTGAAGAGTTTACAAAACTGAAAAAAGAGATGAGATTTTTAAGCGATAAAGAGATAATTTATGGTGCAAATGTCGATGAAGCTGGGCTTAGCGAAGATAATGAATTTGTTTTAAAAGTAAAAGAACACGCGGGTAAAATCGGAGCTGAAGTTATAAAACTTTGTGCAAAAATCGAAGAAGAGATGGTAGCGCTTGAAGATGAAGAGAAAAGAGAGTTTTTGGCTGAACTTGGAGTTAGTGAATCTGGGCTTGAACAAATTATTAGAAAAAGTTTTGAAAAACTTGGACTTGCAAGTTATTTTACAGCTGGAGTAAAAGAGGTTAGAAGTTGGACAATAACAAAAGGCACAAAAGCACCACAAGCAGCGGCTGTTATTCATAATGATTTTGAAAAAGGTTTTATTAGGGCTGAAGTTATAGCTTATGAAGATTTTATAAAATATGGTGGAAGTTCAAAAGCAAAAGATAACGGTGCAATGAGACTTGAGGGAAAAGAATATATAGTAAATGATGGAGATGTGATGGTTTTTCGCTTTAATGTATAAATTTAAATTAGGAAGCAGATATGGAACATTTAAAAAATGTGGTTAAGTTAATTGATGTTTGGAAAGAGTGGATAATTGATAAGTGGCTTAGTAAAGAGGAAGCAAAATATGTTTTGATTGCACTTGATATTGATGTAATAAAATTTAAAGAACAATATGGCTTAGCGACACTTGATTATTTTATTAGAGTAATTAAATCTTATTCTCACGTTTCTAATTGCAATAAAGTGATAGATTCTATAAAATATTTGCGAGATAAAGGAATTAATCAACTTCAATTAACACTTCTTTATTTAAATTTAAAATCTGCAATTGGAGACTTTTTATATTTTAAAGGAATTCATTTTCAAATTATAAATCAAGAGGTTGAAAAACTTTTTACAGGAACTATAAAAGATGTTGTTGAGCAATATTTGAAGCTTTTTGATACTAAAGATGATACACCTGATCGAAATTTTAAGTTATTAAATGAGTATAAAAAGGCAGTTGATGCAAGTAATATTGTTTCAAAAACTGATTTAAAAGGGAATATTACATATGTAAATGAAGAGTTTTGTCGGATTTCAGGCTATTCAAGAGATGAATTATTAGGTAGACCTCACAATATCGTAAGGCATCCAGATATGCCAAAAGAAGCTTTTAAAGAGTTGTGGAATACTATTAAAGATAAAAAAATTTGGCGAGGAGTTGTAAAAAATCGCCGAAAAAACGGCGGTATTTATGTTGTAGATGCGACAATTATTCCAATTTTAGATAATTATAATAATATAGTTGAATATATTGGAATAAGACACGATATAACTGAACTTGAGAGTGCAAAAGAGCAATTAAAAGAGTTAAATTTAGCAATGCGATTAAAAGTGAATGAACTTCACGATTTAACTTGTGACCTTGAAATTCAAGCTTCAACTGACCCATTAACAGGTGTTTTTAATCGATTGAAATTTAATAACTTATTTACAGAGGAATTTAAAAAATCAAAAAAAGATGGAAATCCACTCTCAATTATACTTATGGATATTGACCACTTTAAGAGTATAAATGATACTTATGGACATCAAATTGGCGACTCCGTGCTAAAAGAGGTAACTAAAGTTGTAAAAATTAACAAAAAAGGTTCAGATGTTTTTGCAAGATGGGGAGGAGAAGAGTTTATTATTTTAGCTATTGATACTCATTTAGAAGGTGCTAAAATTTTAGCTGAACACATTAGAAATAAGATTGAAACACATATGTTTTATGAAGTTGAGAGAGTTACAATTAGTTTTGGAGTATCAATTTTAAAAAATGAAAAAAATATAGATGAATTGATAGAAAAAGCTGATAAAGCACTCTATAAAGCAAAACAAAATGGTAGAAATAGAATTGAAATTTTTAACGAAGAGTAAAATAAAAAAGATAAGGGAAATCTATTATGAATGATGCAAATTCACTATTCATCTTAAGTACTATTCAAAATCAAAATGAACAGTTGGTCAAAATAGAAAAGAATTTTAAAATTTTAAAATTTTTAATGGGTTTTGTAGTTTTATTTTTTGCAGTTACACTGTTTTTAACTTTTTTTAGTTGGTTGAATTTAAATAAAAGTCAAATTTTATTAAATAATATAACCAATAATGTAAATGGCTATTTAACAAAGAGTGATTTAGAGAATTATCATAGTGAATTAGTAAGGAATATTTTAAATATAAATAAAACTGATATAGAAAAATTAAGCAAAAAAATAGTTGAAATAGAAACTAAACTATCAAACACTACTTTGGCAAATACTTTTCCAAATAATTACATAGAAGAAACAACAATTGTTTTGAATAAACAAGAACAAAAAACTAATGAAATTAATACTAAAATAAATTTGAAAGATTTGGTGAATGAGTATTTTATGATTAGTGTTATTGATTTTGAAAATATGGAGAAAAGAGTAAAAAATAAAGTTATAAACAGATTAACAAATAAATTAAAAAAAGTAAAAACTAAAGATGAATTTTTAAATATTTCAAAAGATTATCTACAAAAAATAGTTAATGATTTTAAAAAAATTAACTTGAGTGTAGAAAATATTAAAAGAGATTTAACACTTAATGAAACTGCACAAACTTTGGAATTTTTAAAGAGGTTGGATTTATTTTTAAAATGAATTCAATAAATTCTCAATTTTCAAGATTTGCAAACACTTATGATGAGTTTAATACTATTCAAAGAGAGGTTTCAAAGGAGTTGATTAACTTAATCAATTTTAAACCTCAAAAAATATTAGATTTAGGTTCAGGTACTGGTGAAGTTATAAAGAATATTAATTGGGAATTTGAAGAGTTCATTGGAATTGATATTTCCGAAAATATGTGTAAACTTCATCCAAAAAGTGAGAAAATAGAGCTTTTAAATATGAATTTTGAAAATAGTGAAATTTATACACAAAACTTTGACATTATTATTTCAGCTTCAGCAATTCAGTGGGCAAATAATTTAACAACTCTATTTTTTAATATTTCAAAAGCTACAAACAAGATTGCTTTTGCAATTTTTACATCAAATACTTTTAAAACTCTTCATAAGTTAGCGAAAATAAATTCGCCAATCTATTCAAAAGATGAATTAATAAATTCGCTTAATGACTATTTTAACTTTGAACTTCAAACAAAAAATTATGAATTAACTTTTCAAAATAAGATTGATATTTTTAAATACATTAAAAAAAGTGGTGTAAGTGGTGGAGTAAAAAGGCTTAATTATAAAGATACAAAATATTTAATTCAGCACTATCCACTTGATTATTTGGAATTTGAAGTTATATTTATTATTGGTAAAACAAAAAATTAAATTTTTTAAAAAATTAATAAAATTTTAAGAATTTTTAGCTATAATTTCGGCTCACAAACGGTCAAGGTTAGCTTGAAAG